>JAYVAS010000283.1:0-12988 GCA_043750895.1 Pseudomonadota bacterium | reverse complement strand
CCGTTGCCGTTTCCGTTGCCGTTGCCGTTGCCGTTGCCGTTGCCGTTGCCGTTGCCGTTGCCGTTGCCGTTTCCGTTGCCGTTGCCTTGCCGTTTCCGTTTCCGTTGCCGTTGCCGTTGCCGTTGCCAACGCCCTCCCCCTTTCCGCTCCCTCTCCTCCCCGCGTTCCGTATCCTCCCCCCCTCAGGCCCCTGCGATCCCCGTGCTACCATGGCCGATGAGGTCCTCTGAATGGCCATCACGCTGATCAACCCGCCCGAGAAGAAGCGCGTCTGGGCCGGCATCGCCGAGAGCATGTCCTACGGGGTCTACTGCTTCCCGCCCCTCGCCCTCATGTACCTCCAGGCGTCGATCGAGAAGCGGACCACGCATCGCGCCGAGATCTACGACGCGGTGGTCGACGACCTCGACCACCCCGCCTTCGCCGAGGGCCTCAAGCGCTACGACCTCGACTTCGTCGGCATCTCCACCTACACGCACTCCCTGCCCGACGTGCAGATGACGATCAACGCCGTTCGGAAGCTCAATCCGAAGGCGCACATCTCGCTGGGCGGTCCGCACCCGATCATGTTCCCGGACTACGCGATCCAGCTCCAGGGCATCGATTCGATCTGCCTCGGCGACGGCGACGACGTGGTGGTCGACATGGTCAAGGCGCTCGACGACGGCCGGGCGCTGGACACCATCCCCGGCATCTGGTTCAAGGACCGGGCGACGGGCCAGGTCGTCAAGAACACCGCCCGCCGCGAGACCAAGAACCTCGACTGGCAGGTCTGGCCCGACCGCGCCCGCTCCCGCTACCGCGACTACTGGGTGCCCGGCGCGAAGCAGCCGATGGTCACCACCGCCATCACCTCGAAGGGCTGCCCCCACTCCTGCCCCTTCTGCTTCACCTACAAGAAGCAGTACCGCATCCGCGACATCGACAACATCCTCGACGAGATGGAGCACTGCGTCTCCCTCGGCATCACCGAGGTGTTCTTCGTCGACGACCTCTTCACGCCCAACTCCCAGTGGGCGATGAAGTTCTGCGACGGCATCGAACGCCGGAAGTTGAAGTTCAACTGGGGCTACAAGACCACCGTCGCCGGTACCACGCGGGAGCAGATCCGGCGTTGTAAGGAGGCGGGCGCCACCAAGATGCACTTCGGCGTCGAGTCGATGCACAACGAAGGCCTGCAGGAGCACGACAAACACTGCGACACCGACGACTGCCACCGGGTCTTCCGCTGGTGTCGGGAAGAGGGCGTGCGGTCGGTGGCGTACATCATGGTGGGCGGCCCCACCGAGCGCAGCCCCCGCGACATCGAACAGAACCTCGAGGAGATGATCAAGCTCGACGCCGACTATGCGGCGTTCGCGATCTACACGCCCTACCCGGGCACGGAGTCCTTCGAGCGCGGCGCCCAGTTGGGCCTGTACCCGGCCGACTGCTGGGATCAGCTCATGAAGGACCCGCTGTGTGGCGTCAAGGTGCCCGTGTGTTGGGAGGAGCACCTCACCAGCGCCCAGCTCCTCGAGCTGCTCAAGCTCTGCCACCGGAAGTTCTACTTCCGTCCCAAATTCATCGCCCGACAGGTCCGCAATCTGCAGAGCCCCCAGGAGCTCAAGCGCCTGGTGGACGGCGCGCTGTCGCTCGTGCGGCTCGAGCTGACCCGACCCACGCAGCACGAGGCGCCGGTCTAGCAGGATGCTGCAAAACCCTCCCGTCGCATGCTCGCCCCCCCGGGCCGTGGTCGGCGCCGCTCGTCAGTCACGTGTCTCGACACGCTCCTTCCTCGCGAATCGCGCGCTCTGCGCGCTCGTCAACCACAACCCGGGGGAGCGTCGCCTGCTCGGTCCCGGTTTTGCAGCAGCCTGCTAGGGCCGACCTGTGCGGCCCCTCACCCGCCCGTCGGGCACCCTCTCCCGGAGGGAGAGGGCAGTGAGCCTGGACCCCACGCGCGCCCTGAGATAGCGGCGCCGCCATGCTGCTCACCGTCGCCCAACTCGCCCTCGCCTCCGAGCCCACCACCACGCCCTTCGCCGGCTTCGACGCCGCCGCGGCCGCCCAGGCCCTTCAGGGTACCTGGCCGGTCACCCTCGGGAACGTCACCTTCGACGTGACCTTCACGGGCAACGAGATGACGATGAAGCTCCCCAACCGGGTCAGCACCAACCCCTTCTCGGCGGAGGTCCCCTGCGCGATCACCATCGAGGGAGAGGTCGGCGGCGGGACGTTGGCCTACGCCCTCCAGGACGGCAAGCTGGAGATGATGGGCGGCTTCGCCGTCAAGTCGGGCGACCGCATCTACGGCTGCATGGCGAACTACGTGTTCGACGTCCAGGCGGATGGATCGTGCGTCTCCTGGACCTGGTCCCAGGACGAAGGCAAGCCGCGCGAGTGGACCAACAGCCCCGCCACCTGCAGCTACGCCGACAACACCTGGACGATGAAGGGGACGTACGGGGAAGCGCTGAAGTTCGTGCGCCGGTCGGACACCTTCTGGGCGGTGGTCCCGCCGACGCCGCCGGCGGGCGGGCCGCCGGGCAAGGCCGGCAAGTCGGGCAAGGGCAACAAGAAGAAGTAGCGCCCGTCCAGCCCTCGGCGGCTACGTGCCCCGGATGAACCGCGCCCTCTCCCGCCTGCTCCTGGCTCTGGGATCGGTGGGGGTCTCGCTCGGGCTCCTCGAGGTGGGCGTACGCACGTTCGCCCCCCAGCCTGTCGCGGGGGAGACCCCGGCGTTGTTGCGCGGCCAACTCACCGAGCCGGGTGACCACGCCGTACGAACGGCCGAGTATGCGGTCACGGTCCATGTCAATCGACAGGGCTTCGTAGACACCGAGTGGTCCGCGACCAAGGACCGCCCGCGGGTGATCGTGCTCGGGGACTCCTTCGTGCAGGCCGCGCAGGTGCCCGTGGAGGCGGGGTTCGGGCGACAGCTCGAAGCCGCGCTGGGCGGCCTCGCCGAGGTGGAGTCGATGGGCGTCCCCGGCGCGGGCCAGGCCACCGAGCTGGACGTGCTCACCACCTACGCGCTGCCCCGGGAGCCCGATCTGGTGCTGCTGGGCTTCCTCGTCGCCAACGACGTCCTCAACAACCACCCGCTGCTGGAGGCGAAGGACGACAAGCCCTTCTACCGCCTGCGCGACGGGGCGTTGGAGCGGGTGGATGCGGTCAGCTACGCCCCCCCGGGCGGCCCCTTGTGGCGCCTCTCCGACACGTGGCGGCTCGTCGCCCGCACCTTCGCCGAACGCGCGGTGGTCGAGCAGAAGCTGGCCCTGGGAGGGGGAGTGCCCATCGATCTGCGGGTCTACGACGCCCACCCGGATCCGGTCTGGGACGAGGCCTGGGCGGTCACCGACGCCCTGATCGCGGAGATGGCCCGTCGTTGTGCCGCCGCGGGCGTGCGCTTCGCGGTGGTCCTGTTTCCCGATGTGGTCCAGGCGACAGCGGCCGGCCGTGCCCGCGCCGCCGAACGTTGGCCCGCCCTGGCCGACTGGGATCCCGCGTCCGCGCAGACCCGCGCCCGCTTCGTCATCGCCCGGCATGCCCCGGTGTACGACCTGCTGCCGGACTTCACCGCGGCCGACGCCGCCTCGCCGGCCGAGCCGCTCTACTTCCCGGCCGACGGCCACTGGACCCCCGCCGGGCACGCCCGTGCCGCGGCGGGCACGGCGGCCTTTGTCGCGCCCTTGTTGCGCACCTCGGGTGCCGCGGCCGGGGGCGGATAGGAGCGCACATGGCCCGCTACGAGATGCTCTGGGACTGTCCGCGGTGCGACACCAAGGGTCTGCTCGGCCTCTCCCACCGCCACTGCCCCAATTGCGGCGGCGCTCAGGACCCCACCAAGCGGTACTTCCCCCCCGACGACCAGAAGGTCGCGGTGGAGGACCACCCGTTTCACGGCCGGGACCTCGCCTGTCCCGCGTGCGAGTCCCCCAACGCGCGGATCGCCTCCCACTGCGTGAACTGCGGCGGGCCGCTGGAGGGAGCGGCCGCGGTCGTGGTGGTCGCGGATGCCGCGGTCCCCGCCGTCCTCGGGCTCGTTTCGACGCCGGGCGCGTCCGTCGCCCCGACCATCCCCGCTCCCACCGCCTCCGCCCCGACCGCCTCGGCCGCCTCTGCCGCCGCCCCTGCCCGCCGTCGCCGGTGGTGGCCGATCCTGCTCGGCGTCGTGGTGGTCCTCGGCCTCGCGACCGTCGTCTGCGCGGGGGTGATCGGCTTCGAGTTCTTCGGCGGCAAGCCCGCCACGCTGGCGACGGTCGGCCGCACCTGGGAGCGCACCGTGGTGGTCGAGACGTACCAGACGGTGCGGGATTCGGCGTGGCGGGGTGGCGTTCCGGCGGGGGCCCGCGGGCTTAGCTGCCAACGGGAGCAGCGCTCCACCAACAAGGTCGCCGATGGGCAGGACTGTCGTACGAAGCGGTCCGATCACGGCGACGGCACCTACTCCGAGACCCAGGAGTGCACGACGCGGTACCGCTCCGAGCCGGTCTACGACGAGAAGTGCACCTACCAGGTCGACCGGTGGCAGGTGGTCCGCACCGAGCGCACCGCGGGCACCTCCGAAGCGCCGACCTGGCCCGCGCCGGTGGTGGGCGGCACCGGCATCGGCGCCACCCGGGCCGGGACCCGCAACGCGAGCTACGGCGTCACGCTGTCCAACGGCACCACCCAATGGCCCTGCACGGTGAGCGAAGCGCAGTGGACGGCGATGACGCCGGGCTCGCTGTGGGTCACCACGATGGGGGGACTGAGCGGGAAGCCCGATTGTGACGCGCTCGCCCGGCCTTAGGGCCCGTCCGTAGGGCGGGATGTCACGACGCGTCACGTGAGTTGCGGCCGGCGCACGGGTGCGTAGAATGGAGTCTCCCTGGAGTCCCCATGACCGCGCTCTTCCTCTCCCTCGCCCTGTCTACCGCCTACGCCTGCCCCGACGAAGACGCGGCGCACGCCTCCGCCACCCCGGCCGCCGCCACCACCGCCAAGGCCGAGAAGTCGGGCTGTCAGATGCCCTCGGCCGAGGCCACCACCGCCGCCCTCCCGGCCGACGGTACCCACGCCTTCCTCGCCGTCTCCGGCATGCACTGCGGCGCCTGCGCGGACAAGGTCCGTACCGCGCTGATCAGCGTCGACGGCGTCAAGGGCGCGAAGGTCGACCTCGCGAACAACAAGGTCGAGGTCGCGTTCGACGCGAAGAAGACCAACCTCGACAAGCTCGTCGCCGCGGTGGCTACCACCGGGTCGTTCACGGCCACCGTCGCCAAGAACTAGCTAGCCCCCCGAGGGAGCCACACGATGATGGGTCGTGCCGGGCTCGGGCGGCCCCTCGTCGATGTGGACGAGGGCGTCCACGCCGGGAACGGCCTCGCCGAACGCCGCCTCGAGGGCGTCGGCGATGGCGTGCGCCTCGTGCAGGGTCATCGACCCCGGCAGCTCGATGTGGACCTGGACGAAGCGGTTCGGTCCCGAGCGACGCGTGCGCAGGTCGTGCCAGCCGTTGATGCCGGCGAAGCGGCGTAACGTCGCCTCGACCCGGGCATGCTCCTCGACCGGGAGCGACTGATCCATCAGCTCGCCCACGGCGTCGCGCGCGATGCCGACGATGTCCCAGGCCATGATGGCGCAGACCACCAGACAGGCGATGCCGTCGGCGAGGCCAGACCCGGTGATGGCCGTCACCGCGAGGCCCACGAGCACCGCGCCGCCGGTCCAAAGGTCCATCCGGTAGTGGGCGGCGTCGGAGCGCAGGATGAGGCTGCCGGTCGCTTCGGCGGCCCGCGCCAGGGAACGGGCCAGCAGGAGGGAGACCGCCATCGAGCCCACCATCACCACGATCGCGGGGACGGCGAGGGGGGGCGGTCCACCCTGGAGGGAGCCGATGGCCCGCCAGCCGACGCCGCCGACCACCGCCGACAAGAAGACCACCTGGGCCAGCGACGCCAACGCCTCGGCCTTGCCGTGCCCGAAGGGGTGCTCGCGGTCGGCGGGCTCGTGCGCGGTGCGCACCATCCAGCGGTTTCCGAAGGAGATCGCGGCGTCGCTCAGCGAGTCAGCGGCCGACGCCGCGACCGCCTGCGAGCCGGTCAGGAAGGCCGCGATCGCCTTGACGACCCCCAGGAGCAGCGTCCCGATGATCGCCCGCCCCAGCGCCTTTGATGCGCGGTCGACGTCGGTGGTGTCAGCGGGAGGCAACCGCGAGCGCCCCCGCGAACAGGGTGATCAGCAGGCCGAGGCCCACGAGGTAGCCGCGGAACTCCATCCAGATGCCGGCGGGCTGCTCCGACGCGACCGCGCGCGGGGCGTCCTCCGGGAGGGCCGCCTCGTCGCGGATCCAGCGGAGGAGACCCGCGGGACGGGGGATGAGCATGGGCACCCGGGCGCGGTAGGCGGCGTACCGGGGCCCGAAGCGGGCGTCGCAGAACCGCTCCTGGAGCAGGCGGTTGGTGACCACCGAGTAGGCCACCAGCACGGGCACGAAGGCGAGCTCGAAGCTCGCGGTGCGGAACAGGAAGCCGAGGCCGATGACCCCCGCCATCTTGCCCAGCACCGAGGGGTGGCGGATGACGGTGTAGGGCCCGGTGTCGACCAGCGCGGTGGGCCCGCCGTCGACGTGGGTGCCGGGGCTCCCGCCGCCGGACAGGTAGAGGTAACCGTAGACGTACCAGACCCAGAAGCCGCCGGCCCCGATGAGCGCGACGCCGAGGACGGTGGCGGCGGTGCCGTCGACGAGGGGCTGCAGGCCCAGCGCGGCGTCGAGCTGGCGCCCGATGGTGCACATCACCATGGCCGCGGGCAACATCACGAACAGGTGGATGGCGAAGTTCCGGTACAACTCGGGGGCAGCGATGGCGGCGAGGCAGGCGCCGAAGCTCGGACGCCGCACCAGAGCGCGCACGGGCGCCGATTCGCTCGCGGGGTTCATCGGTGCCAGTCTACCCCGTCACCCTCGATCGGGATGGCCGTATTCCCGGATGACGGGAGGCCGGAGCGCGCGGTAGGGCGCGGGTCGGTCGGATGGTTCGTTCCAGGAGAAGCGGAGGTGGACCAGCTCATCCTCGGCGACGATGACGCCGCGCGCCCAGCGTGCGAACGACACATCCGCGTCGGCCTTGGCGGCCAGCACCAGGGCGTCGGTGCCGGCGCGCGGGGAGGTCGCGGCGGCGCGGCGGACCAGCACCGAGGCTTCGGTTGCGGAGAGACGGTCGGGGTAGACGGCGACGACCGCGGCGCGCACGCGCTCGTCCGGATCGACGAGACCCGTCTCCAGGGCGGCGCCGGGGCCGAGGCGGGCGAGGGCTTCCCAGGCGCGCAGGCGGACCTCCGCGTCGGCGGCGCGGGTGACCGGGACGATCGCCGCTTCGGTGCCGCGTCCGTTCCGCCGGAGGGCGTCGAGGGCGGTGACCAGCACGTCGGGGTCGGGGTCGGTGAGCGCGGCGAGGACGGCGCCCTCGGCGTCGGCGAACCAGCCCAGGGCTTCGACCGCCGACTTGCGCACCTCGCTGTCGGGATCGCGGCTGAGCGCCTCGAGCGTCGGGACGGACCCGGGCCGGCCGGCGAGGAACTTGCAAACGTCCTTCCGCGTGGTCGCGTCGGGCGAGGCGGCGGCCGCGGCGATGGCCGCATCGTCGCGCGGGGGACCGGCAGGCTGCCAGGCAGGGCCCACCCGCCCGAGCCCCTTCCGCGCCGCCATCGCGACCAGCCCGGTGGGATCGGTCGCGCCCACCGCGAGCGCGGTCTGCGCCTTGGGATCCCCCGGGAAGGCGGCGAGGGCCTCCATCACCCACCGGCGGACGAAGCTGTTGGGGTCGTTCGCGGCGGCGACGAGGGCCTCCACCGCGGCCGGATCGGCCCGTCGGCGTAACGAATGGGCGGCCTCCCGGCGCACGTCCGCATCGACGTCGCCGAGCAGGCGGACCAGGATCTCGGTGCCGTCGGGGGCCGAGCCGAGGCCGTACGCGGCCTTCCAGCGGAGGTACGCGTCGGGGGCGTCGGCGAGCGTGCGGAGGCTGGTCTCGGCGCCGAGCTCCCCGTTGGGGGCGAGGGTCGCGAGGCGGTGGGCGGCCACGACCCGCACCACCGAGGAGGGGTCGGTGGTGAGGCGATCCAGGGTGGGCACGTCGGTCAGGCCGTCGGCGGCGCGGGCCCGCACCAGGGGCTCGGGGTCGGCGGCGAGGCGTTTGCGCGTGTCCTCGGAGGTGGTGCGCGTGGCGACCGCGAGGCGGACCGCCACCTCCTCGTCGATCGCCAGCCCGTCCTGGGGGATCGCCCGCGCGGCGCCGGCGCGGGTGCGGACGTCCGGCGATCGGAGGTCGGTGGACGGGACGTTGTCGAGCACGGCGGCGAGGCCCAGCGGGTAGGGGCCCCCGCCGCCCACGTAGTGCAGCCCGTAGTGATCGGCGGCGACCGAGGCCGCCATCCGACCCAGTTGCCGCGCCGGGAGCCCCGTCGGGTCCGCGTACAGCGACGCGGACGCGGTCGCGTCGATGATGCCCACCGAGGTCCACGGGAGCCGGGTGGCGGCCTCGGTGGCCCACGCCCGGTCCGCCCCGGCGTACACCACGACCAGCTCCCCGGCCGGCGGCGGGCCGCCCGGCGACGACAGCCGTTCGACCAGCGTCTTCACCGGGAGCGTCTCGGTCACGTAGAGGAACTGCACCTCACCCGCTTCGGCTACCGGTCGCCGGCCGTCCCAGAGGACGAGCGGGGTGTCCAACCCGGCCGCAAGCGCCTTGGCACCGGAGTCATCGAGGTCGGCGGCGAGCACCTCGCGCGTCCACGGGCCCGCCCAGTCGCCGTGCATCGCCGGCGCGGCGCGGGCGGCTTGCACGGCGGCCTCGTCGGCCTGGGGAACGGGCGCGGGGGTGGGCGGATCTGTGCAGCCCAGGAGCGCGAGGAGCATCCGCCGGAGTATCCTGCGTGTCGATGCTCCTGCTCCTTTCGACGGCCTTTGCGACCTGCGCGGCGGACGTGGACGGGCTGAGCACCCACCTCGGCCGATGGGCCGCCGACGCCGACGCGGGACGCTTCGGGGTGGCGGGGCTGCCCGAGATGGTGGTCCGGCCCTTGGCAGACGCGGCGGTCGGCCCGCGGGACGGCGTCACCATCGTGGTCCGCGCCGACGGCATCCTCGTGGATGGGCGGCCGACCCGCCCCGAGTGGGTGGTGGTCGCGATTCAGGAGAACCCGAACATCACCTTCGGAATCCAGCGCCGCGAAGCGAGATTCCTGCACGTCACCCTCGCCATCGCCCCGGACGCCCCGTGGAGCGCCGTGGTGGCGGCGGTGGACGGGGTCCGCCAGGTCCACCTCACGGATCTGCTGGTGGTGTTCGAGACGCCGCCCGAGGTCGAGGCGGCCCTGGTCCCGCCTCCCTCGACGCTCCACGACCGCCTCGTCGCGCTCGAAACCCTCCCTTCCGGCGAGCGCCTCGGCCCCGCGGTGGAGCTGATGCGCGAGCTGGTCGGCCGGTGCCCGGCGGCGGGCTCGGTGTTCGGTGCGAGCGCGAGCCAGTGGCCCGAGTCGCGCCCCCGCTACCTCGCCGACATGCTCCCGGCGGCGGTCGCCTCCTGCGCGTGCGCGGCCGATCCCGTCGCGCTGGCCGAGGCCTTCTGGTACCTGGACGGCCGCGACCGGATCTACGCCGTCCCGGTCACGCTGAGCGCCCGGAAGGTGGTGGCGCTGCCCCCGACGACGCTGTGGCGGGACGCCTGGCCCCAGCTCCTCGCCGCCCGGGACGGCGCCCAGCCCGGCTTCCCTACGCCATGATCGCCCGCGGGCTGGTGCTGCTGGTGATTGTCGCCGAGGTCCTGGCGCTGTGGGTGCCCGCGCGCCAGCGGCCCATCTTCGTCCCCGTGCCGGCATCGGTCGTCGGCCAGCCGCTCTCCGATGCGTCCACCGAGGCGCTCGCCGCCACGGTCGACGGCGCCCGGTTCCTCCACGAGATGACGGCGGACGACGTCGCCCGCGGGGTGTGGGGGCTCGACGAGGCGGGCACGCCGGTCTCGGTGGACCCGGACGACCTCGTCGCCGCGGCGACGCTGTATCGGGAGCTCGGTGCCCTCCGACAAGCGCGCCGGGCCGCCGCCGAGCGCCTCGCGGCCGACGGGGTGGCGCTCAGCGCGTGGGCCTGGCGATGAAGGACCGCCTCCTCGTGGCGCTGCTCGTGGTGGCGGTCGTCCTGGCCGGGATGTTGGTGTGGCGGAACACGAACACGCCCATGGTGGTGCTCCCCGCTGCCGTCCGCCCCGGCGAAGCGGGGGACTCCGTGGTGCGCGGGCAGGTCGCCCAGGTGGGCGACTGGCTGACCATCGAGGACCTGGTCCGCGGCGTCCTGGCGCTCGAACGGGACACCCTCGACGGTCCGCCGCTGACCGACGCCGAGCGCGAGGAGCTGCACGCCCTGGTGCTGCAAGCCGACGCCCACCGCACCGAGCTGCTCGAGGTCGAGGTGGCCCTCCGGTCGGCCGAACAGGCCCTCGACGCCCGGGCGCGGGCCCTCGCCGCGGCGCTCACCCCCGAGCAACGCGCGTGGGTGCTCGCGCAGCGCGACCAGGTCAGCGTCGGCTCGGTGGAGGCGGCCTACTGGCGGGACCTCGCCCAGATCCTGGGCGAAGGCGGGAGCCCGTGAGGGTGGCGCTGGCGCTGGTGTTGGTCCTGGACGCGCTGCTCGCGTGGGCGGTGTTTCGCCCGACGACCACCCCGGTGGTGTACCCCCTGGCCCCGCCGCTCACGCGGATCAGCGCGCTTGGCGACCACCCCATCGGCGGCGATGGTCCGCCGCCGCACGCAAGCTGGCGCCTCGCGCTCGAGGCGACTCTCCAGGCGGTGGGCACGCCGGCGCAGCAGGCCGAGCTGGCAGCGCTACGGCCGACCCCGCCCGCTCCCAGTCCCGGCCGCGCCCTGATCCAGGCCGACGCGGTGGCCATCGCGCGGGTGCTCGGACCGGAGCGGGTGCGGTTGATCCTGGCCAACAAGGAGACGCTGGGGGCTACCTACGGGGAGGGACGGATTTGGGACCAGATCGCCCGTTGAGCTGGTGGCGGCGGGTGCCGGTGGAGGTGCCGATCCTGCTCGCGCTCGCGGCGCTGCCGGTGGTGTCGGCGGTGGTGGGTGTGCCCGGCGCCGTCGTCGCCGACGTGTCGAGCGAGTTCCCCATCAAGCTGTGGAGCTTCGAGAGCTTCCCGTCGGTCGGGCTCCTCGGCGGGACGGTCAGCAGCGCCTTCCCCCATCCAGGCCCGCTCAACAACCCCGACGTCGTCGGCACGCTCGTCACCGGGCTCCTACGCCCCCTCGTCGGCCGGGTGTTGGCCTACAACCTGCTGGTGATCCTGCAGCTGCAGGCCACCGCCCTCGCGGCATGGGCGTTGGCGCGCGACGTCTGCGGGGATCGGCGCTCCGCCCTCCTCGCCGGGATCGGCTTCGCGTTGACGCCGTTGGTCCTGATGTACTGCGTGACCGGCGCCGTCACCGACATGCTCAACCTCTGGCCCTACCCCCTCGCGATCCGGGCCTTCCTGCGCGGAGGCCTGCGCAACGGCGCGGTGGCGGGCGTCTGGGCGGTGGTGGGCATGGTGAGCTGCCCCTACAACTTCCTGGTGTTCGGCGCGATGGCGCTCCCGGCGGTGGTGTTCGTACCCTGGTGGGGCCGGGGGGTCGGGGCGGGGTCGTTGGTGGCCACGCTGCTCGGCTGTGTGCTCGCTGCGGCCCCGCTGGGGGGCGCTTATGCCTGGAAGTTACACCAGCTCACCGCCGACCCCGACGCGCAGGTGTCGACCGCCAGCATCGCTGAGACGCGCAACGTCGCGCCCTACCCCTTCCTGCGTCCGGGCCACACCGACCGATACACGACCTACCTCGCCGACTTCGTCGCGGTCGGAAAGGGCGCGCTGATCCAACGGGAGGCGGGCTCTCGGTACTTCCGCGCGTACTCCCCGGGCATCTCGCTGTTGGTCCTGGGGCTGGTCGGCCTGCTCGTGGCGCCGCGACGGGCGGGGCTCTTCGCAGTCATGGCGGTGTGGTGCGCGGTCGCGTCGACCGGGCCCTATCTGCCCCTCAATGGGGCCTGGTACCTGCCCGGTCCGGGCAATCCGGTGTGGTTGGCGCTGGATCGGTTCCTCCCCGGCGCCGACCTGCTGCTGGAGCCGTTCCGGTACGCGCTGGGGACGGTGTTGTGCGTGGCGGTGTGTGCGTCGGTGGGCCTGGCCTGGGTCGTGAAGCGTTGGGGGGTCTGGACGGCGAACGTCGCGGTGTCGGTGTGGTTGTTGGAGCTGGTCTGGGTGTCGCCGGTGCCCACCCCGCTCCTGGTGGCGGACGCCCAGGTGCCCGCGGTGTACAGTCGGTTGTCGGCGTTGCCCGCCGGTGCCCTCGTCGAGCTTCCGTTCTTCGACCGTGGCACCGACGTGTTCAACCGGGTGCACTTCCTCCACCAGTTGGTGCATGGTCGTCCCATCGTCGACGAAGTGGTGGGCTTGCCGCCGCGCGCCTTTGCCGAGAACCAATTCCTCGCCGCGCTGGTGAACGCCGAGAAGCCCCAGGGCCGGCTGCACGTGGACGTCACCGACCCGAGCCGCATCGCGCAGGACCGCGCCGCGCTGCGGTCCCAGGGCTACGCAGGGCTGGTGATCGACACCGACGGGTACCGGTCGCCGGCCGAGCGGGACCGGGTCCTGGCGCTGATCGAGGGGATGCCGGTCGTGGAGCGGGATGAGGGGAGGGTGGTGGTGCGGGTGCCGTAGTGCCGGGTGGGGTGCGCGCCCGATCAGGGACAGACGGTGTCACCCCAAGCCGCTTCGTTGTCCTCGGGGTGGCAGTCGCTGGCGCCCTCGTCGACGGTCGCGACCACTCCCTCCGTGCCGAGGTCTCCGGTGGTGAGCGTGAACACCAGCGAGGCGGTGGTGGCGCCGGATGCGAGGTCGGCGCCCAGCGCCTGGCGCCCCACCTCGGTGCGCACGCCGCCGTCCACCCGGTAGAGCACCACCTCGGTGTCGCTGGGCAGGGACGATCG
>JAYVAS010000282.1:0-2737 GCA_043750895.1 Pseudomonadota bacterium | reverse complement strand
CTCGTCCTCGACGGCGCCGACGCCGACACGCTCCCCGAGGGCTTCCTGTGGGACCCGCGCATCCGCCGCGGCCGCGCCCCCGCCAACCGGTACGGCGCGCTGGTTGAATGGGCCCGCGCCGCCGGGCACGAGCTGGAGGACCGGGCGAAGGCCTGGGCGAAGTTGGACACGCTCCGCCACCTGTCCACCCGCACCGCCCGGGACTACCAGGAGGCGGCTGTCTCCGCCTGGCGTGACGCCCGATGGCGGGGCGTGGTCGTCCTCCCTACCGGCGCCGGGAAGTCCTACGTCGCCGAGCGGATCATCGCTGAATGTCGGCGTTCCACGCTGGTGGTCGTCCCCACGCTCGACCTGCTCTCCCAGTGGTACGGCGGGCTCCGAGCGGCCTTCGGCGAGGACATCGGCGCCCTGGGCGGCGGCACCCACGAGATCCGCGACATCACCGTCACCACCTACGACTCCATGGCCATCTACGCGGATCGTTACGGGGACCGCTTCGGGCTGGTCATCTGGGACGAGGTCCACCACCTGCCGGCGTCGGGCTACAGCCGCGCCGCCGCCAGCCTGTGCGCGCCGCTGCGCCTCGGCCTCACCGCCACGCTGGAGCGCACTGACGGCTCGCACGCCGACCTGGACAGCACCGTGGGCCCGGTGGTCTATCGGCGGGAGATCCCGGAGCTGGCCGGCGACTACCTGGCCCCCTACACCACCGAGGTCATCTCGGTGTCGCTCTCGGCGATGGAGAAGATCCGCTACGACACGCTGCGCGCCCAGTACAACGACTTCTGCGCCGGGGAGGGGCTGCGCGTCCGCTCGCCGCAGGACTGGCAGCGCTTCATCCAGGTGTCGGCGCGCTCCAAGGCCGGACGTTCGGCGTTCAACGCCTACCTGGAGTCCCGTCGCATCGCCCACGGTGGTGAACGGAAGCTCGAAGTGGTGCGGGAGATCATCGCCCGCGAGTGGGGGCGGCGCACCATCGTGTTCACCAACGACAACGCCACCGCCTGGCGCATCTCCGAGGCGCTTCTGGTGCCGTGCATCACCCACCACACCGACATGGCCGAGCGGCGCCGTTGGTTGGACGCCTTCTCCGCGGGCGAGATCAACGTGCTCGCCACCTCCCGGGTGCTCAACGAGGGGGTGGACCTGCCCGAGGCCGAGGTCGCCATCATCGTGAGCGGCACCGGCACCGTGCGCGAGTCGGTGCAACGATTGGGGCGCATCCTGCGCCCTCGGGCCGACAAGCAGGCGGTCCTCTACGAGCTGGTCGCCGAGGGCACCACCGAGACGCGGACGAGCGAGCGCCGCCGGGAGCACGATGCTTACCGGTGATCTGGTGCGGGTGCGCGTCCAGAAGGGCGAGCTGAAGTGTGGCTTCGTCGAGCCCGACAACGAACGCCTGCTCGAGCGCGCGGCGGAGCTCATCGCCGCATTTTCCGAGCACGTTGGGCAGCGGCGCTGCGAGCTGGACGACGCCATCGCGCTCATCGAGGGCGACGGGGTGGACCACAAGCTCACCCGCGGCCTCGCCAAGATCATCAGCGATCGATCCAACTTTGATGTCTCCGCGCCCGTCCCCCCCGCCGACATCCGGAACGCGGTGTTCCGGCACGCCGCCCGCGTCGGACCGCTGGCGGTGGTGGCCGTGGAAGGGGCCCGCCCCACCCGCGATCAGGTGTGGGACGCCGTGGCCGCCGAGTTGGGTGCCGACGTGTCCGCGCTCCGCGGCGCGCTCTACGCCGACCACGAAGACCAGCAGGTGCTGCTCGACGTGGAGGTCCCCGATCGCGCCTGGCTGCTCCACCGGTACAACGTGGCGCTGGTGCAGTCGGCGCTGCTCAAGTGTGCGCTTTTGGAGGTGCGCCTGCGCGCACCCACCGCCCCGCGACTCCGCCAACTGTTACGCGCCGTGAAGTTCCACCAATTGATCTTCACCTGTGTGCGCGACGGGGAGGACTACGTCCTCCAGGTGGACGGTCCTGCGTCCTTGTTCGCCCAGTCGAGCCGCTACGGCGTGGCGTTGGGGCGCTTCTTCCCTGCGATCCTGCTCCAGCCCGGCGCGTGGACCCTCGAAGCCACGGTGCTTTGGGGCAACGTACGTCGGCCGCTCAAGCTCGATTCGACCCACGGTCTGCGCTCCCACTACCGGGATCTGGGCGCCTACGAGACGCGGGAGGCGGCCTGGTTCAAGGAGCGCTTCCTGGCGTTGGACTGCGGCTGGACCCTGGAGCCCGAGCCCGTGCCGGTGGACCTGGGGGGCGAAGCCGTGGTGGTGCCCGACTTCACCTTCCGGAAGGGGAAGAAGGTGGCCCACCTGGAGATCCTCGGCTTCTGGCGTAAGGGCACCATTCCCCGTCGGTTGGAGCTGCTCAAACGTCACGGGCCGAAGAACCTGCTGATCGCGGTGTCGTCGCGGCTCGCCGGGGATCGCGGGGAGGAGCTGCCGGAGCAGGTGATCTCCTTTGCCGAGGTGATCCCGGCCAAGAAGGTGCTGGCGTGGTTGGAGGGGTTGGGACCGTAGTTGTCACCGATTGTCACGCCCTCACGCCCAGCCGGTGAATCTTCGCGGTCTGAGGTAGCCTCATCCGGCGCCTCATCCGGGGCCTCATCCGGGGCCTCATCCGGGGCCTCATCCGGGGCCTCATCGGAGGCCAATTTGAAACCGGTGATCTCCCCCCTCGTGGTCCAACGCGTCTCGACCACGACCACCTCGAACAGCATTCGATGGTTCACCCCC
>JAYVAS010000281.1:0-3053 GCA_043750895.1 Pseudomonadota bacterium | reverse complement strand
GCCGGGCTCGCTGCGCAGGTCGGGTCGGACCTCGTGGCAGAGCACGTGCACCTCGTGGCCCTGCGCCACCAGGAACCGGGCGAAGCCCACGAGGTAGCGCTCGGTCCCGCCGTTGGTGGTGAACCGGCGATGGACGAGGGCGATTTTCACGGGGGGAGGGCCGCGCGGCTGGGCACGGGGCGTTCTATCGCGGCGCTTCGAATTGTAGACGGGGCGGGGGGGGCTTCACCCGGCACCGGCCGAGCGCTATTCGGCTGGGCAGGTGCCGGCGTTCCCCTCGTTCGTCACCGACCCCGAAAAGGACGTGAGTTGGGCGACCAGTGCGTCCACCTCCTCCTCGCAGAGGGCCTCATTGTCGAACACATAGAAGTACCCCCCGACGGAGGTGAGGGCGACGAGACCGGACAGCTGCGTCAACGACGGGTTCCCGTCGACGATGACGGCTTGGCCCACCGACGCCAGGGCGCCGAGGCCCGAGAGGTCGGTCAGGGAATGGTTGCCAGACCCGGGGTAGTAGCGGCTGTCGTAGTGGCCGATCTGGAGGTTCCCCCCGATCGACGTCACGGCGCCGAGGCCCGAGAGGTCCGTCATCCTGTCGTTGCCCGCGACGACGAGGTCGCCGCCCACCGAGGTCAGGGCGTCCAGGCCCGAGAGATCCGTCAGCGTGTCGTTCTCTTCGACGGTAGCGGCCCCACCGACGACCGTGAGGGCGCCGAGGGGGGACAGGCTCGTCAGCGCCTGGTTCTCGTAGACCCAGAGGGTCCCGCCCACGGAGGTGAGGGCGTCGAGGCCGGAGAGGTCCGTCAGGGCGTCGTTCCAATCCACGTAGACGTGCCCCGCCACGGAGGTCAGGGCGTCGAGGCCGGAGAGGTCCGTCAGGGCAGGTTCCGCTCTGACCTCGAGATCGCCCCCGAGGGCGGTGAGCGGAGGCAGCCCGGAGATGTCGGTCAGGCGGTTGCCCCAGAGCTCGAGCCCCCCGCCAAGGGAGGTGATGCCTTCCAGACCCGCGACGTGTGTCAGGGCGGAGTTGCCGGTGACGCGGAACTGCCCCCCGACGGTGGTGAGGGCATCGAGGCCCGCGGTGTTCATCAACGCGTCGTTGTACCAGACGCTCAGATCCCCCCCGACGGAGGTCAGGGCGCCGGGGCCGGAGAGGTCGGTGAGGGCGTCGTTGTTCTGGACGACAAAATCCCCGCCGACACCGGTCAGGCCGGCGAGGCCGGAGAGGTCGATGAGGGCGTCGTGGTCTTCGACGCGGAGGTCGCCGCCTACGGAGATCAAGGCGCCGAGGCCCGAGGTCCCGGCCAGGGAGGGGTTGTCGGAGAGGGTGAGGTCCCCCCCCACCGAGTTCAGCGCGCCGAGGCCGGAGAGGTCGATGAGGGCGGCGTTGCGTTCGACGAGGAGATCGCCACCCACCGAGGTCAGGGCGGCGAGGCCGGAGAGGTCGGCCAGCGTCGCGTTGCCGGAGAGGGTGAGGGCCCCGCGGACGGACACCAGGCCAGCCAGGTCGCCCAGGTCCGCCAACCTGGGGTTGTCCTTGACCGCGACATCCCCGTCCCCGGCAGTCACGGCGCCGAGGCCGGAGAGGTCGGCCAGCGCACCGTTGCCCGCGATCTCGATGTCCCCCCCGATCGCGGCCAGGACGCCGAAGCCGGAGAGGTCCAGCAGCGACGCGTTGCTGTCGATCTCAAGGTCCCCCCCGATCGCGGCCAGGGCGCCGAGGCCGGAGAGGTCCGTGAGGGCGGCGTTGTCGCGGACGAGGAGGTCGCCGCCCACGGAGGTCAGGGCGCCGAGGCCGGAGAGGTCCGGCAACGCCGCGTTGTCGTCGATGGAGAGGTCCCCGCCCACGGATGCCAGGGCGCCCAGCCCCGAGAGGTCCCGAAGCACCGGGTTGGACGACAAGGAGGCGCTCCCTCCCACGAAGGTCAGGGCGCTGAGGCCCGAGATGTCCGCCAGCGCGGAGTTGGATTCGAGGCTGAGGGTTCCCCCGACCGAGGTCAGGCTGCCGAGGCCGGAGAGGGCCGTCAGCGCGCCGTTGTCGGCGATCTCGAAGCCCCCCCCCACCGTGGTCAGGCTGCCGAGGCCCGAGGCGTCCCGCAGCTCCGCGTTGGCCGTGAGGGAGAGGGCCTGGCCCACAGAGAGGAGGCCGTCCAGGCCCGAGAGCCCCGTGACGGCGTCGCTGTCCACGACGTACACGCTCCCGCCTACAGAGGTCAGGGCGCCGAGGCCGGTAAGGTCCGTCAGCGTGTCGTTGTCCACGACAGCGACGTCGTCGCCGACCCGGACGAGGCAGGTCAGCGCGGCCACGTCCACCGGCGTGGCGTCGGAGAGCAGGAGGCTCCCCTTGAGGGTTCGCTCGCAATAGTGTTCGCAGAAGCTCGCAAAGCCCGATTGCAGATCCCCGCGGAGGGGGTCGTCCACCAACCAGGCGTCCGCGTCGCCGTCGTCGCAGTCCTCCGCGGCGACGACCCCGTCACCGTCGCCATCGTCGTCGGGCGTCCCCGGGTCGCAATCGTTGTCCAGCCCGTCGAAGGCCACCTCGGACCCACCCACCGCGGCGTCCCCGTCGTCGCAGTCCTCCGCCGCGGTGAGGCCGTCGCCGTCGATGTCCGTCGCCGGGTCCGGCCCCTTCCCAGAGCAGGCCGCGAAGGCGAGCGCGAGCCACATGGGGCGATTGTGTAAGGCAATCCTATGAATGTCAATCACCCCTCCTCCCCCACCCCCCGCACCCGCGCCCACTTCAACAAGGTGTAGACCGCCCCCAGCGCCGCCACCACCAGCCCCGGCACCCCGTCGCGGAAGCCCGCCGCGAAGACGTAGGCCCGGACGAAGTGCCAAGGGGGCCGCACCAACAAATCCCCCCAGCCGGCCTGCACCCCCCGGCTGCGCAGCGCCGCCGCCGAAGTCCGGGAGTACCGGTCGATGGTGGCGAGGTGCTCCGCCAGCGAGCGGTAGGGGACGTGGTCCAGGTCCCCGTCCAGGTCGGCCACGACCCCGTCCACGACCAGCTGATCGTGGGGATCGTCCCCCACCCAGCGTCCCGCCGCCTTCCG
>JAYVAS010000280.1:0-9932 GCA_043750895.1 Pseudomonadota bacterium | reverse complement strand
CGCCGCTGCCGCAGCCTCCCGACGGACTCTCCGTCTCCAAGCACTCCCCGTCCGGGCAATCCGAGTCCCAGACGGTCAGCTTCGTGAAGGCGTAGGACTGGTGCCCCCTTTCGCAGGTGAACGTGGCGTAGATGTTCACCGATGCCTGGGGGTACTCCACCGCTGGGGCGGGAAAGCTCAGCCCCCGCAGGACGCCGTCGGACGTTTGGACTCTCACCTCGCACCAGGGGTCGAGCGGATGGTCAGTCAGGACCGTCACCTCCTCCCCCTCCGTCGGTTCCGCGGGCACGAGCCGGATCGGCTGCGCGTACGCGGATGTGAGGAGGATCGCGAGCATGCGACAGCATGACCGACGCTTGCCGCCACCGTCGATGGCAATCGGCTTCGCCCCGCATCCGTCTTCTCACCGTGGTGTCATGCGCGGCTCATGCCGCTCTCACGCGCCGGTCGTACATTCCCCCCAGCCGAGTTCCAAGATGACCTTTGCCCACCTGCACCTCGTCCTCAACCACTTCCCCATCGTCGGTACCGTCCTCACGCTCCCGATCCTCCTGCTTGCGCTCTGGCGCGGCGGCCGCGGGCTGGTCAGCGCCGCGGGGCTCGTGCTGGTGATCGCCGGCGTGACCGGCGGCGGCGCGTACTACACCGGAGAGGACGCCGAGGAGGCGGTCGAGGACCTGCCGGGAGTGGACGAGGACGTGATCCACGAACACGAGGAGCTCGCCGAGATCGCCATCGTCCTCATGGGGATCGCGGGCGTGGTAGGCGCGGCGGGGCTCGTCCGCTCGCTGCGGGGCGAAAAGGAGCCGGGGCGGGCCTGGAGCGTGGTGATGCTGATCCCGACCCTGGCGGCGGCCGGGGCGATGGTGGCGACCGGGGCCGAGGGCGGCGAGATCCGCCGCCCCGAGCTGCGAGACCCCAGCGTGGCCGCGGGGGCGGGTGAGGCCGGCGAACGCGGCGAGGCCGGCGAACGCGGCGAGCGCTGACCGTTGCGCATCCTGCTCGTCGAAGACGACCCTCCGCCGCCCGCGGCGGTCGCGACCTTGCTCCGAACGTGGCGCGCTACGCGCACGGCAGTCCCGTCGAGGTCGGCGTCGAAGTCGCCGATGGGGTCGTTTCGGTGTGCGTCGACGACGGGGGCCTGGCGGCACGTGCACGATCGAGACCGGCCGCCGCGGTGGGTGCTTGATCCGGCTGAGTCTGCCGGTGCGAGCGCCGTCCGCTTCGTAACTTCGTGTCTCGCGCAAGAACTGCGGAGCCGCCGGGTGTCCAAGGGAGGAGTGAGCATCGACTCCCATGCTTCGCTCCGGACCCTCGCTCCTCCTCCTCGTCCTCACCCTCCTCGTCGCCGCCGCGCTGGTCCCCGGCGCGCCGACGGGCCTGTTGCTGGCGTCCTCGGTGCTGGTCTCGGTCCTCCTGCTCCTCGAGAGCCTGCGCGTGGACCTGCTGGTCGCCGCGCTCTTCTCGGCGGTGGTGGCGACGGGGCTGTACGTGGTCGGGCTCACGTAGTCCTCGGCACCCCCGGCCCGCATTCGGGTGGAATTGCCACGTTGCCGAGGGGCCCGCGCTACACTGGCTCATGCTCGACGCGCGCCCGCGCATCCTCTCCGTCGGCACGGCCAATCCGCCGGAGCGCTATCGCCAGGACGAGCTGCTCGATCGGTTCGTGGTCGAGGATCCGCGGATTCGGTCCCTGTTCACGTCCAGCCACATCCAGACCCGTCACCTCTACCTCCCGCCGGTAGACGAGAAGGGTGCGCCCAGCGAGACGCAGGGCCAGCTCCTCGCCAAACACCGGCGGGGCGCGATGGAGATCGGGCCCCAGGCCGTCAATCGCTGCCTGGGTCCGACCGGCCTCGGCGCGCGCGACATCGACCATCTCGTGTGCATCACCACCACCGGGTACATGGTCCCCGGGCTCACCGCGCTCCTGATGCGGGAGATGGGCTTTCGGGAGGACTGCTCTCGGGCCGACATCGTGGGCATGGGCTGCAACGCCGGCCTCAACGGCCTGAACCTGACCGCGTCCTGGGCGCTCGCCAACCCCGGCCGCAACGCGTTGATGGTGTGCATGGAGATCTGCAGCGCCGCCTACGTCTTCGACGGCAGCATGCGGACCGCCATCGTCAACTCGCTCTTCGGAGACGGCTCGGCCGCGGTCCTCGTGCGCGCGTCCGAGAAGGACGAGCCGCTGTTCGCGCCCCGGATCCTCGGCTTCAACAGCCACATCATCCCCGAGGCCGTCGAAGCGATGCGCTACGACTGGGACGAGTCCTTCGGGAAGTTCAGCTTCTTCCTGGACCGGGACATCCCCTACGTCGTGGGCGCCAACGCCGAGAAGCCCGTCCGCCGCCTGCTCGACGCCCACGGGCTCAAGCGTCGGCACATCAGCCACTGGTTGGTGCACTCCGGCGGGAAGAAGGTGGTGGACGCGATCAAGTACAACGTCGGCCTCACCGACCACGACGTGCGGCACACTCACTCGGTCCTGCGCGACTACGGCAACCTCAGCAGCGGTTCCTTCCTCTTCAGCTTCGAGCGCTTGTTGGGAGAAGGGAAGGTAAGACGCGGTGACTACGGCGTGATGATGACCATGGGGCCCGGCTCGACCATCGAGACGGCGCTCATCCGGTGGTAGTAGCAGAACCCGACCGCCCAGGAGGCGCGATGTACGAGACGATTCGATTCGAAGAGGCGGGGGACGTCGCCACCATCACCCTCGTGCGGGAGCGCATAAACGTGCGCCAGCTCCGGGAGCTGGAGCGGGTGTTCGATCACCTCGAGGACACCTCGTCGGCGCGGGTGGTGGTGATCGCCGGTCATTCGCTCGGCATCGACTTCGCCGAGTTCGACGCCAAGGCGCCGCTCGACATCCACGGCTTCAACAAGTGGGAGAAGCTGGTGAGCCGTGTCGAACGTCTCACGCAAGCCACCATCGCGTCGGTGGATGGCGACTGCCGTGGCGGCGGTTTCCAGCTGGTGCTGGCCTGCGACATCCGTGTCTCCGCGCCGGGCGTGTGTTTCTCGCTCCCTGAAGTCCAGATGGGGTTCCTGCCCGGCATGGCGACCTACCGGCTCGCCCGGTACATCGGTCTGGGCCAGGCCAAGCGGGTCATCCTCACCGGCGAGAAGATCTCCGCCGAGCGGGCGCAGGAGCTCGGCGCGATCGACTACCTGGCCCCGTCCCACGACGCGCGCGTCGCCCTGGCGCGGTCGGCGCTGGGTCCCACCCACACCGTCGCCATTTCCCTCGCGCGGCGCCTGCTCAACGAGAGCTTCGACACCGCCTACGAGGACGCCCTCGGGAACTTCCTGGCGGCCCAACACCGTGCCATCAGCCAGCCGGCGTTCCTCGACACCCTGAAGAAGGAGCGCGGTTCTCCGTGACCAAGCCGTTTCCGGTCGACCCGGACGTCATCGCCCGGATTCGTCCGCTGCAGTTTCGGGACGCCGTCCGGGTCGCGGAGCTCCACGCCGCCGCGATGGGCACCTCGCTGTGGGCGCAGCTCGGCGAGCCCTTCCTCGCCATGCTGTATCGGTCCCTGGTGGACAGCCCCGACTTCGTCGGCTTCGTCTACACCGAAGACCACGAGGTGAAGGGGTTCATCGCCGGCTCGCTCGACACATCGAAGATGTATGGAGATGTGTTGCGGCGTCGGTGGCAATTCCTCGCGCCTCCGGCAGCGAGCGCGGTGCTGCGAAACCCGTCCCTGGTCCGGAAACTGATCGAGACGCGTCGATACATGGGTGTGTCGGGCGCCGAGGATGTGCCCGCGGAGTCGCTGTTCTGCAGCTTCGTCCCCAACCTGCGTGGCAAGCGGGTCTCCGGGCACATCAACAAGGTGCTCTTCGACGAGCTGCTCGCGCGCGGGCACCGGGCAGTGAAGATCTCGACCGAGACCGACAACGAGGGCGCCAACCGTCAGCTTCAGAGCTGGGGCTTCGCCGAGCGGCAACGGTTCCGGTTCTACGGGAAGGAGATGGTGACCTACGTGCTGGATCTGGTCGCCTCTCCCCGGGTGGAGCCGATCAGCCGGCATCCGGTGGTGTGAAGGGGGTTACGTCGCCTTCCAGGGGAGTTTGTCGTGATGTTCGCCCTCCTGGCCGCCCCACTGCTGCTTCCCGGGTGTGTCCTGCTCACCCCGGAGGATCGCGCCCGGTGGGCGGCCGATCACGCCGAGAGCGCCGATGTCCGCGTACCCCCCGACTACACGGCGCCGTTCGGCATCGAGATGGTCGGGGTGGCAGCGGGGAGCTTCTTGATGGGGAGCGGCGCCGGGGACCCCGACGATGTGTACCTCGACCACGCGGTGGCCCTCACGCGGCCCTTCTGGATGGCGCAGCACGAGCTGAGCCAGACCGAGTGGGTCCAGGTGGCGGGGGATTCGGACCCGACCCCCGCCGAGCACGCCGACTGCGGTGACTGCCCGGTGGAGCAGGTCTCGTGGTGGGACGCGGCGGCGTACGCGAACGCAGCGTCGACGGCCCAGGAGCTGGATGTCTGCTACCTCGCGGACGGCTCGGACGTCGACGCCCGCTGGGTCGCCGACATCGCCGGGTGCCCCGGCTACCGCCTGCCCACGGAGGCGGAGTGGGAGTACGCGGCCCGCGCTGGCGAGGACACCGCGTACGCCGGCGGGGACGACGTGGCGGCGGTCGCGTGGACGGCCGACAACAGCGACGGCACGACGCAGGATGGATGCACGGCGTCCGTACCGACGAACGGGTGGGGCTTCTGCGATTTGAGCGGGAACGTCTGGGAGTGGATGCACGACTGGTACGACCCGACCTACTACGCAGGGTCGCCCGCGGCGGATCCGTCGGGTCCGGCCACCGGGGCGGAGCGTGTCGGCCGTAGTGGCGGCTGGAGCGGCACCGCGGCCGAAGCCCGCTTGGCGGCGCGGACCTCGGGCGATCCGCTCTACCAGGACGGCTCGCTGGGCTTCCGACTCGTGCGGACGGCGCCTTGATGCGGCGCCTGGCGCTGGTGGTGCTGGCCGGACTGGCGCACCCGGCGTGGGCCGCGTGCCCTGCCTCGCCAGCGACGTTGCGCGCCGAGATGGACAGCGCGTACGCGTCCTACGCGGCCTTCGACCTCGCCGGCTTCTCCGTCCGGGCGGCGGAGGTGGACGCCGAGCTTGGCTGCCTCAACGGCGCCCTCGACCCCGAGACGGCCGCCCGGGCTCACCTCGTCGCGGCGCTGCGGGCGTGGGTGGCGAAGGACCCGGTCCAGATGTTGTCGTCCTTTCGCGGGATGGTCGCGGCGGACCCGGCGTACACCCTGTCGCCCGACATCGCTCCTCAGGGGAGTCGCGTCCGGACGGTCTACGAAGAGGCACGCACGGCCGGTGGCGGTGCGATTCGGCCGGTAGCGGTCGGCCCGGGCGTGGCGCTCACCGTGGACGGTCGGCGCGGGTTGGACGCCCTCCCCGCCGAACGGGCGTCCGTGGTCCAGGTGGCGCCTCAAGGGGGGCCGGTTCAGAGCTGGTACGTGACCGGAGAGGTGTTCCCGAGTGACCTCCTCGCAACCGTTGCCGGGCCGGCACCCACGGTCGCGGGCGCTCCGGCGCCGCTCCCGGCCACCCTCACTCCCGACCCCACCCCGTCCCCGGAAACCACGCTCCCCACTGCGGCGATGACCGCCACGGCGCCCCGCACCCGCCACCCCTCGCGGTCGCTGCTCGTCGCGGGCGCCGCCACCGGCATCGCCTCGGCGACCTCGCTCCTCCTCGCTGCGAACGCGCGCGACGCCTACTTCGAGAACGACCTCGCCGCCGATGAGCCCGGCCAGTACGCGGGCAACCGGGCGTTCGGGTTCGTCGGCTACGGCCTGGGCGTGGCCGCCGTGGGGCTGGGCGTGACCGCGGTCGTCGTCGGGAAGTGGTGATCCGGTGCTGGAGGTCGGGCGCCAGATCGAGCGGTACACGGTCGAGGCCGAGCTGGGGGAGGGTGGGGTCGCGCAGGTGTTCCGCGTACGCCACCGGACCCTGGGGACGCTGCACGCGCTGAAGGTGCTCAAGGTGGGCGGGGCCGCGCTTCGCGACCGCCTGGTGCGTGAGGGGCAACTCCAGGCGTCCATCCGGCATGTGAACATCGTCGCCGTCACCGACGTCGTGGACGTCGACGGCGCCCCGGGGCTGCTCATGGAGTTCGTGGCGGGGGCATCGATGGACGTCTGGCTACGCCTGAACGTCCCCACGCCGGCCCAGGCCGAGGCTTTGTTCCGTGGCATCCTTGCCGGGGTTGGGCGCGCCCACGCCGCCGGGCTCATCCATCGGGACCTCAAACCGGGCAACATCCTGGTCGAGGACGGGGAGGCGGGCCTCGTGCCCAAGGTGGCCGACTTCGGGCTCGCGAAGATCGTCGCCGAGACGCAGAGCGGGCCCAACGCGACGCGGACCGGGATGGCGATGGGAACGCCCGCCTACATGTCTCCCGAGCAGATCCAGGACACCAAGAACGTCGACCAGCGGGCCGACATCTGGGCGCTCGGCTGCATCCTCTACGAGCTGCTCTGTGGCGGCTCACCGTTCGCCGGGCCCGACATCCTGAGCATCTTCTCGGCCGTGGCCGCCGGGCGGTACGCCGCTCCCCAGACCGTCGTTCCCGAGCTGCCGCCCCACCTCGCCACCACCATCCGGGCGTGCCTCTCTGTGGACCGGGACCTGCGTCCGCAGAGCTGCGCGGAGGTCGCGGCCCTGCTCGATGGAGGGGCTCCGCGCGTGGCGGCGATCGCGGCGACGTGGGGTGGCGTCGAGTCCGTGGTGGTCGGGGTCCACGCACCCACGGCGGTGCCGGAGTACGTCGCGACCGCTCCGGCCGCCCCGACGCGCGCGGTCGCGCCGTCTCGCCCTGTCCCACGGCGCGTGACGGCGGTGATCGTGGGGGCGGTCTTGGCAGGGGTGCTCGGCTTGGTCCTGCTGGGCGGGTTCGGCCTGTGGGTCGCCTGGCCAGGGGCTCCGGAGGAGCAGGTGGTGGAGGCGGCGCCGGAGTCGCCGGTTCCGTCGACGGCGGCGCCCGCGTTGTCGACCGAGGCGGCCGGGGTGAGCGAGGGTGCGGCGGCCACGGGGGTGTCCGGTCCGGCGGCCGATCACCCCGTCGCCGACCTCCGACCCGGGCAGCGCACCCCCGGAAAGACCGTGCCCGACCCCACACCGCTCGCCATCGACCCCGTGCTCACCCCGACTCCGGCGACGGGCACGGTGGTGGCCAGCGGCGACGCCACGCGGGTGATCCTCCGAGGGGTGGACGGCGTCGCGCGCGGGCCGGGCCCCGGAATTCCCGTCGGCACCTACGACCTGCAGGCCACCTTCGGCAACGGCGTGGTCATCAGCCGGCCGGGACTGGTGACCGTCCGGGGGGAGTCCACCACGACCGTGCAGTGTTCGGCCGCGGTGGAGAGTTGTCGGTGAACGCGGTGCGTCGCCTGTGGGAGTCCGACGCCTTCAGCGCCGACGACTTCGGCGCGGCCGACGATTCATCACCTACGCGGGCGGGGCGATGCGGCGGGGCAGCAGCTCGCGCAGGGCGCGATAGAGGGCCGGTGTGCTGAAGGGCTTGACGAGGAACAGCGTGCGGGGGGTGCTGAGCAGACTCTGAAGATCCTCGTGCGAGTAGCCCGAGAGCAACAGCACCGGCAGGTCGGGCCGGCGCGCGCGCAGCTCTTCCACCAGCTGCGGCCCGCTGCGCCCCGGCATCACCACGTCGGTGACCAGGAGGCTTGGCGGTTCCGGGGCCGAATCCAGCACCCGTGAGACGTCGTCCGCTCGACTGGCCGTGATGACCGTGAGCCCAAACGCCGTCAGCGTCCGCCTGGTGGACCGCATGACGAGCGGATCGTCTTCCACCAGGAGCACGAGACCCTCGAGCCGGTCCTGCGGCGCGGCTGGCGTGGGCTGATGCTCGGCGGTGGCTGGAGCGCGGGGGAGGGCGAGGTCGACCCGCGTACCCTTGCCCGGGGCCGTCACGAGCTCCACGAAGCCGCCCGCCTGACGCACGAGGCCCTGCACGGTGGCCAGGCCCAGGCCGGTCCCCTTCCCGACACGCTTGGTGGTGAAGAATGGCTCGAATGCGTGCTTGGCGGCCTTTTCATCCATGCCGACGCCGGTATCGGCGACGCGAATGACGACGTACTCACCGGGGTCCCGTTGCTCGACCTCGCCCGGGGCGACGCGCCGGATCATGGTCTCGATGGTCAGGCGGCCACCCGACGGCATGGCGTCACGGGCATTGGCCGCCAGGTTGAAGATCATCTGCTCGAGTTGCTGATCCTCCAGCGTGACGTGGGCCGCCGCCCGGAGCTGGAACTCGAGGTCGATGCTCTCGGGCACCAGCCTTCGCAGCAACGGGCGCACCTCCACAAGGGTCTCGTCGACCGGTACGCTGCGAAGACTGCGCCCGGGCTGGCGCGAGAAGGACAAGAGCTGCCTGGTGAGCACCGCCGCCCGTTGCCCGGCGCCCACCACATCGTCGAGCGCCTCCAGATCCCCGGTGCGCGCGGCGTCGGCGCCGCTCATCATCACGGTGAGGAGGTTGTTGAAGTCGTGCGCGATGCCGCCCGCCAGCCGACCGATCGACTCCAGCCGGTCGCGGGCCGCCAGCTGGGCAGACAGCCGCTCCAGATCGGACCGCCGCTCGAGCTCCACCTCCTCGCGGAAGACGGCCAGCCCGAGCGCGGCCGAGCAGGAGAGGGCCACGAACATCACGATCAACGTGGCGCGTTCGCCGCTGAAATCGTCGGTGCTGGCGAGGACCAGCACGACGCCCAACAAGCTGAGGCAGGCCAGCGCCACCGCCTGACGAAACCGGAGCAGCGCGCCGCCGAGGGTGGTCGACAGGGGAAGCAGGGCATACCAGACGGGGCCATCGGGACGCTGGAGGCCCTCGAGGATGTTGAGCCAGACGAACTCGAAGCAGAACAGGAAGGCGGCGATCCGATAGAAGCGGCTGCGGTTGAGCACGAAGACGATCGCCAGGCTCGACAGCGCCGCGCCGGCGATGGGGAGGTCGCGGGCGGCAAGGGAGGGCTCGAGCAGGAGGCGCGCGACGACCGCCAGGACGACGATCCCACCGAGGGCGAGCACGAGGCCGCCGATGAGCGAGTTGGTGCGTCGATCTCCGACATCGGTGAGGTCCGGCTTGCCGAGCATGCCCCGCGCTCCTACCGCCGATCCCCTGTGCGCACCACTCTGCGCCGTTCGGGCGCTCTTCGCGCGGGATCCAGAGCAGCGGATCCACCAGGGCTCCCGATGCCGCCGACCTCCGGAGGAACGCTCGGCAATGTCCCTTGGAGCAGCGGAAATCGGGGACAGGATCACCAGTCCTATCTGTCTGATGTTGATGGGTTTTTTGAGGCCATAGCACAAGCGCCCGCACAAGTGTCAGCCAGCCAAACAGACTCGGAGCACTAGCGCGGCAGTCCCGAAGACCTTTGTAATACCAGTCGGTTGCGACCCCGGATCCTGTCCCCTACGCGCGCTGCAGCGTCGCTGGTGCGCAGCCCCCCCGGTCATCGCCCCCGCGGGAGGCGCCGGCTGCCGGGTCACGGCCTTCGCAGTGCATGGACACCCCCCGGGATTCGGAGAGCCGCCGACCCGGAAACCGCCCGCCGTGCGGGTAAGAACCCGGAAAGGTTGCAGATCCCGCGCTTTCTCTGTACGTTGTCGCCGCGGAGGGCTCAATCCAGGCCAAACTCGACTCGTGTTCACCACGGGCGCGGAACGAGACCGGTGATAGGGCCCCGTCTGCCAACTCCCGATCCAAAGGATTCAAAAAATGGGCAATCATTCCTGGCGTTTCTTCGTCGCCGGCGGCGTCAATCAAGTCAAGCTCGAGACCGCGGACGACCTTCGCAACCTCGGTGATCTCGATCAGAAGCTATGGGTCGCGCTCGGCTGCCCGGTCTCGGGCCATGACATGGACCCGCGCACCAT
>JAYVAS010000279.1:0-3701 GCA_043750895.1 Pseudomonadota bacterium | reverse complement strand
CGAACGTACCCCTCGGTGACGGTGTTTCCGCCCCCCGTCAGCCACTGGTAGAATCCGTAGACGATGGGGATGGCGCTCGACATGTAGAGCGCGTTGATGACCTGCCGCTCCATTTTCCGATCCAGCATGTCGGAGATGATCAGGTAGGTGAAGAACGGGGCGGCCAGCCGGGTCACGAACCGGATCGCCCAGCGAAAGTCCGGCGCCCACCAGATGGAAACCGCGAACACGCCGAGGAACAGCGCGTAGGGCACCGTCAGCGAACGCCCCTTGAAGGGGTTCTTCCAGAGCACCAGGAAGTAGACGACCCCGATGGCGGTCGCGAGCACGTTGACGAGCCCGCCCAGGTCGAAGTCGAAGGTGGCGGTCCCGATGCGCTCCCCGCCCGCCACGAAATTGCGGAGGGAGATCAAGGTCAAGAACGCAAGGATGAACGACCGGGGATTCGCGAGGAACAGCCCGCCGCCCACCGCCACGATCGCCAACGCCGCCATCTCGGTGACGCCGCCGACCGCGAGCGTGAAGGCGAGGGGAATCGCGACCAGGGCGGGCAGCAGGAGCTGACGGAGCGGGTCCGCACCGAGGTCTCCGAACGCGCTGCGATCTCGCACTGGCCCTCCTATCGCCCCCCTCCGCGATACGGGGCGACCCGCATGGATCCGCTCCGCATCCTCCTGGTGAGCCGGGTGTTCTGGCCGAACCTCGGTGGGATCGAGAAGCACGTCGAGTGGCTGGCGGGGCACCTGATCGCCCGCGGCCACCAGGTGACGGTCCTCACCCTCGACCGGGCCTTCGAAGACGGCCGCGCGCTCCCGGCGACCGACCGACTCGGCCCCATCCCCATCCTCCGGGTGCCCTACCACGGCAGCAACCGGTACCCGATTGCCCCCTCCGTGCTCCGCCACGTCGCCGGGCACGACGTGGTGCACGTCCATGCCGTCGACTTCCTCGCCGACTGGCTCACCGCCACCCGGCCGATCCACCGGGTCCCGGTGGTGCTCTCGACCCACGGCGGCTTCTTCCACACCGCCTTCGCGTCGCGCGCCAAACGCCTGTGGTTCCAGACCATGACGCGCGCGCTCACCCGCGCGGTGGACGCCCTGGTCTACACCTCCGACCAGGACGAGGAGGTGTTTCGCGCGGTGACCGACCGGGGCGTGGTGATCCGCACCGGGGTCGCCATCGAGCGGTGGATGCGCCTCTCGCCCGCGCCCATTCCGGGCCGGTGGATCACGGTCGGCCGGGTGGACGTGCACAAGGGACTCGGGCACCTGCTCCGGGTGCTGGCGCGGGTGCGGGACCGCGATCCCCGCCCGTTCGAGGCCCACATCATCGGCCCCGAGGTGGTGGACGGGCTGGTGGCGCGGCTCGCCGTCGACCGCCACGCCCTGGGCCTCGATGACCGGGTCCACTTCGAGGGCCGCGTGGACGACCCCACCCTCGACGCGCTGGTGCAGACCGCCGAGCTGGGTCTGTGGCCCGCGGACTACGAGAGCTTCGGGATCTCGGTGGTCGAGACCATGGCGGCCGGCGTCTACCCGGTGCTCAACGACATCCGGGCCTTCCGCTACTTCCACGCCCCCGGAGCCGGCGTCCTCACCCGCTTCGACGACGTCGACGCCGCGGCGGCGGCCATCCAGACCGCGCGGGACCACGCTCCGGCGGTGGACGCGGTGCGCGCGGTGGCGGCGCGGTACGATTGGTCAACGGTGGTGCGGGCGTTGGAGGAGGTCTACCGAGCGGTGATCGCGGCTCGGGGTGGTCCCGGGCTATCTTGAGCCGATGTGGTTCCTCCTCCTCGCGTGTGACGGCTCGGACCCTCAGACCGAGGACCCTGGCGACGGCGTCGAGCGGCTGACGTCGAACACGACCGACACCCCTCCCGACGATCCGCGCACCTCGGACGAGCTGTTCACCCAGGACGTGATCCACACCGTGGACATCACGCTGGATGATGACGCCTGGGATGGGCTCTACGTGGACCCCTACACCTTCGTGTCCGGCGACGTACGGGTCGACGGAGACCTTGTCCCCGGGTCGGGCGTGCGCCTCCGGGGCAAGTACGGCTCGTTCCGGACCATCACCGGCAAGCCCAAGTTCAAGATCGCCTTCGACGAGTACGACGGCGCGCAGCGGTACCTGGGCATGAAGGCGTTGGCCCTCAACAACGAGGTCGTGGACTGCTCCTTCCTCAAGGAGCCGCTCGGCTACGAGGTGTTCCGCACCGCCGGCATCCCGGTGCCGCGGACCAGCTTCGCCTCGGTCACCGTGAACGGCGAGGACTACGGCCTGTACGTGCTGGTGGAGGTCCCGGACGACGTCTTCCTCGAGCGCCATTACGCCGACGCGAGCGGCAACCTCTACGACGGGAAGTACCTCTACTTCCCGGGGTACGGGAGCGGGTACACGCTGCTCGACTTCGCGAGCGGGCTGGACGATCAGTTCCCCCTCGAGGAGGGCACCGACGTCGACAACGTCGACGTCAGCGCGGTGTCCAGCGTCATCGTCGACGGAACCGCGGCGGGCACCTACACCGACACCGTAGGGGCCCTGGTGGACCTGCCGTACTTCCACCACTACGAGGCCGCCGAGCAGTGGATCGGTCACGTGGACGGCTACGCCCTCAACCAGAACAACTACCGCTTCTACTTCGATCCACAGGGGAAGATGCAGTTCATTCCCTGGGATTTCGACTATGCCTTCTACCAGGACTACGAGTGGGGGATGTCCTGGGAGAACCCGCGGGGCAAGCTGGCGGCCGGCTGCTGGGCGAACCCGGACTGCCGCGCCGATCAGGCGGAGGCGGTGCGGGCGCTGGCCGATGCGGTCGACCCCGACGCGCTGATCGCCACCTTCGACGCGTGGGACGCCCTCACGATCGAGCTCGCCCAGGATGACCCGCGGCGGGAGTGCCGGCGCGGTCAGGTCCCAGGTTCCAGGGACGCGCTGCGCGACTGGGTGCGCAGCCGGAACGAGGCGGTGGTCGCGAGCTGGGACTGACGCGAACGGGGCACTGGCCCGCGCCGTCACGCGGGCAGGGCGATCCCGGCCGCTTTGGCCTCGGCCAGGCACAGGTGGACGTGCTCGACGAACATGTCGTGCCAGTCGCCGGTGACCTTGAGCTGCTTGGCCAGGGTGTGCAGTCCGGCGAGGCCGCGGTGGAGGAAGATCAGCTCGCGCGGGTTGCGGGCGTTGGGCTGCGCGATGAGCCGGGGGACCACCGCGGTGATGCGGTCCTGGATGTCGTCGTCGGGGCCGCCGAAGGTGAAGGGCCCCCCCTGGAAGGGCCGGCCGATCGTCGAGATGAACTCCCAGATCGCGTCCTCGGCAGCCGCGTCGCGGCGGGCCAGCGCGCCCACGGCCAGCACCTTGCGCATGGCGGCTTCGCGGTCCCCCGCGAGCGCGTCGAGGCCGATGCCGCCGTAGGTGGCCATGAACGGGAGCTCGTAGGTGCGCACGCAGCCGAAGTCGAGGATGCCGATGCGGCCGTCGGGCTGGAAGAGGTAGTTGCCCGGGTGGGGGTCACCGTGGATGGTGCGCAGCACGTACTGCATGCGCACGAAGGACCGCGCCAGCGCGAGTCCCGCCCGCTGCCGCGCCGCGTCCGGGGCGGTGGCGGCGAACACCGAGATCGGGCGCCCCTCGAGCCGCCCCATGGTCAGGACCTTCCGGGTCGACCAACCGTCGTGCACGGCGGGGAT
>JAYVAS010000278.1:0-1504 GCA_043750895.1 Pseudomonadota bacterium | reverse complement strand
GCAGGCGATCGTCGGGCGCGAGCCGCCACCGCCGGGCGAGGGCGTCGAGGTTCGTCTCCCACATGGCCCAGGTCTGGGGGACACCCTTGGCGCGGCCGGTGGTGCCGCTGGTGAACAACAGCGCAGTGACGTCGTCAGGCGGCTCGGTCCACGCTTCCACCGGCTCGGCCGTCCCTGGTCGCTCCACCACGCGCCGCCCCGGGAACAAGCCCGGGTCCAGCGCGATCACCAGGCGCGGGTCGGCGTCCTCGACGATGGGCGCCACCTCGATCGCCCGGTAGTGCGCGTTCAGCGGCACCCGCACCGCGCCCACCGCCATGCAGCCGAGGTGGGCCGCGACGAGGTCGAGCCCGTTCTCCCGCTGAATCACGACCCGATCGCCGGGGCCGACCCCCTGCGCGCGAAGCCAACCGCCGACCGCCCCGCCGAGCGCCACGAGCTCCCCGTAGCTGAACCAGCGGTCGAAGCGCAGCGCCGGCCGGTCGGGGTCCACTGCAAGGAAGCGTGTAAGGAATGACGACGGCATCGTGAGGGAGCCTATCGCAGGTGTTAGGCCCGCCGCGATGGGTCGCATGGGCACCTGGCTGAGGCGTGGCGCCGTCGGAGTCGTAGGGCTTCTGACCGGGGCCGCGATCCCGTCGGCGGTGGTCGCGTCGAAGTGGGCCGAAGAAGGCCGGGAGATGGCGGGTCTGCACGCGCGCTACGAGGTCGCGCATGCGGGATGGAGCTTCCCCGCCCGGATCTGGTCACCGCCCGTCCCGCTCACCGAGCCGGCGAAGAAGCTCGTCGCCGAGGCCCGCGCCCGCGCCTACGACGAGGACTGCAAGGACCTCGGACCGGGGGAGTTCTGCGGCAAGACCAGCAAGGTCATCCCCCGCGCGGGCGACGCCCTGGAGCCAGTGTTGCTGGGCCTTCTCGTCGGTCCCGACGGGGAGCTGCGCACCCACCTCCCCCTCGCCGACGCCCCCAAACACCTGGTCGACGCCATCCTGGCTTCGGAGGACCGGGAGTTCGCGCAGCACGGCGGCGTCAACTGGCCCGCCATGGCCCGCGCCGCCTTCGTGAACGCCCAGGAGGGCTCCTACGCGCAGGGGGCCAGCACCCTCACCATGCAGGTGGTGCGGAACCTCTCCCAACGGAAGGAGAAGACGGTCATCCGCAAGGTCCGAGAGATGGTGCTGTCGGTCGCGATCGACCGTCACCTGGGGAAGGACGGGGTGCTCCAGATGTACCTGGATGCCCCCTACCTCGGTCAGCGCGGTTCCCTGTCGGTGTGCGGCTTCCAGGAGGCGGCGCGCCACTACTTCGGCAAGGACGCCGCCGCCCTCACCCTCTCCGAGGCGGCCACGCTCGCGGGGATCCTCCCCGCACCCGGGAAGTTCGCCCCCGACCGCAATCCCGAAGCTGCCCGGCTCCGCCGCGACCTGGTCCTCGACGCGATGGCCGAGGTCTACGGGTACGACGTCGCCGCCGCCCGCGCCGAGCCCATCGTGGTCACGCCGCC
>JAYVAS010000277.1:0-8143 GCA_043750895.1 Pseudomonadota bacterium | reverse complement strand
AGGTGCTCCGCCGCCCGGCGACGGTTGCCCCCGTGAAGCGCCAGCGCAGCCCGGATGGCGGCCAGCTCGGCCTCGGCGAGGGTCGGCGCAGCGCCGGGGGGCCGGGCCGGGCTCGCGTGGAGGTGGATGACGTCGGTGTCCGCCAGGATCGCGGCCCGCTCGAGGGCGTTGGAGAGCTCGCGCACGTTTCCCGGCCAGTCACCCTCGGCGAGGCTCTCCTCCGCCGACTCGGCGAGGCGGAGGCCTCGCCGACCCAGGGTGGCCCCGATTCGCGCCAGCAGCGTCCGAGCCAGGGGGACGATGTCGGCGCGGCGCTCCCGGAGCGGCGGCAGCCGGACGGGAAACACCGCCAGACGGTAGTAGAGGTCCTCGCGGAAGGCGCCCTCGCGGACCCGCGCCTCCAGGTCCCGGTTGGTGGCGGCGACGATGCGGACGTCGACCTCGACGGTCTGCTCCCCCCCCACCCGCTCGAACCGGCGCTCCTGCAGCACCCGGAGCAGCCGGGCCTGCAGCCCAGCCTCGAGCTCCCCCACCTCGTCGAGAAAAAAGGTCCCGCCGTCGGCCAGCTCCAGCCGGCCACGCCGCCGCTGCGCCGCACCGGTGAACGCCCCGCGCTCGTGTCCGAACAGCTCGCTCTCCAACAAGGTGGGGCTCAACGACGCACAGTTCACGGCGACGAAGGGTCGACCCGCCCGGGGCGACCAAGCGTGGATCGCGGTCGCCGCGACCTCCTTCCCGACGCCGCTCTCGCCCAGCAGCAGCACCGTCGACTGGGTCTTCGCCACCCGCCGCAGCGCGTTCAGGACCGGGACCATCGACGGGGCACCCCAGGTCAGCTCGGGCACCGCCCCCTGGGTGGCCTCGGCGTGGGCCTTGAGGGCGTGCCGTTCGATCGCGCGGCGGACCACCGCCCGGAGCGCCTCAGGGCTCTCGACCGGCTTCTGCAGGAAGTCGAAGGCGCCACGTTTGATCGCCGAGACGGCGGTGTCGATGGTGCCGTACGCGGTGAGGACGATCACCTCGGTGTCGGGATGGTCGGCACGGACCTGGTCCAACAGCGTGAGCCCGTCCGGACCGGGCATGCGAAGGTCGGTGAGCACGACCGCGAAGGACTCCCGCTTCAGGCGTCGCAGCGCCTCCGGCGTGTCGGCGGCCTCGGCCACCTCCATCCCGGCCCGTTTCAACGCGGTGACCGCGAAGCTCCGGACCCCGGGGTCATCGTCCACGACCAGCACATGGGCCATCGCCTACCTCGGGATGCGGACGGTGAAGATGGCCCCGCCGTCGGGATGGGTGGCGCCGGCGACGCTCCCGCCGTGGGCCTGGACCAGTCGGCGGACGATGGTGAGACCGAGACCGGTACCCCGGGCGCGGAGGGTGAAGAACGGCTGAAACAGGCGCTCCACGTCGCCCTCGGGCAGTCCCGGGCCGTGGTCCCGCACGGTGTAGACGAGGTCGCCGTCGACGGTGCTCACCCCGAGCTCTACGGGCGTGGGCGCGTTGTCCACGAGGTCACGGAGGAGCTGCTCGACCCGGTCGGGGTCCAGGGACCAGACCGGCGGCGCGCCGTGGGCCTCCACGACACCGCGGTCGCCTACCGCTGCCCGCGCCGGGACCAGCGGATCGCAGGGGACCCGATGGACCTCGCCCGTCTGCGCGAAGGCGAGCAGGTTCTCGGTCAGGGTGTGGAGGCGGCGCGCGCTGGCCACGACGTGGTGCACCTGCTCGTCGTCGTGCACTTCGGCGAGGAGCTGGGCGTTCCCGAGCAGGGCCGCCACCGGGTTCCGGATCTCGTGCGCGAGGACCGCGGACATCGTCCCCATCGCCGCCAGCGACCGGTTTCGTGCCGCGTCGGCCTCCGCGGCTTCAGCACGCGACTGGGTCCGGTAGAGGGCCACCGCCGCGACGGCCAGCACCAGCCCCGCCGCCGTGGCCAACCCGAAGCTGCCCCGGGCGCGCCGCTCCACCGCGACCGAGAAGAGCGGCTCGAAGTCGAAGTGAAGGGCCGGGCCGCCCTGCTCGGGAGGAGGCGGAGCGCCGAAAGGGGGCCCGTCCCCGACCCCGGGGGGTGGACCGCCGGGCGGGAGCGGAACCGCCGCGCGCAGGTACCCGTCGGGGAGCGCGCGGGGGGGACCGATGGTGGCGTCGCCGAGCTCCGGGAACGGGTCCGGGCCCCACGCCTGGGGGCCGAACGGCGAATCATCCATGCGGACCCACCGCACCCCCTCCTCCCCGTCCAGGCACCCCGCGACCGGTTGCTCGCGCGCGCACCGCAACAGACGTCGCGCGATCTGGTCGGCCTGGGCGGCGTCCAACGACGCCCGCGCGGCTTGGATCTGCCACCACGTCCATCCCGTCATGCTGATCAGGAGCGCGGCGAGGACGAAGGCCGCCACAAGCAGCCCGCGTCGCGCGATCTCCGGCCGTCCGTGCATGCCGAGGACTATCGGGCCCCGGCCGGGCTGTCCCTCGTCGCGGCGCGGCTCGGGTGCGCAGCGGCACAGGCAGGGGCGGTCCGGTAGACTTCGACCGTGACCCGGCCAGACCCCCGCAGCCTCGAAGCGACCGTGACCTCCCGCTGGTTCCCGGCAATGGCGCTCCTGCTCGTGACCGCGGTGTACGCTCCGTCCCTGTCTGGGGGCTGGGTGTGGGACGATCACTCCCAGCTCGAGGCCAACCCCACCCTCGCGACCCCCTCGGCGCTCTGGCTGACCGACATCCGCCACGGAGGGGCCACCGAGGCGACCGACATCTACCGGCCGCTGGTGATGAGCAGCTACGTGCCCGGCCAGTCGCTCGCCCCCGGCCCGACCAGCGCCCGACTGGGCAACCTCGCGGTGCACCTCGGTGTCGTCGTGCTGGTGGCGCGGCTGGCCCTCCAGCTCGGCGCCGCGGGACCGTGGGCCTGGCTCGCTGCAGCGACCTTCGGCGTCCACCCCGGCGCCACCGAGGCCGTGGCGTGGATCACCGGGCGACACGACGCCCTCCCCGCGCTCCTGATGCTGGGCGCCTTCGTCCTGCTGCCGCGGCGGCCGGTCCTGGCCGGCGCGCTCTGCGCTCTGACCCCCCTGGCCAAGGAGCCCTACCTGCTCGCGCCCGTGGCGCTCGCGCTCTGGGGGTGGGGGCGTCGCCAGTGGTCCTGGCCCGCGATCGGCGTCGCCGCGATCGGTCCGGTCCTGGCCCTGGCGTTGCGGAGCGCGGCCGGCGTGGCGTTCCCGGTCGCCGCTGCCGCCACCGATCCGCTGGGGGGGCTCGGGGCCTTCGCGGTGCGGGGCGTAACCCTGGCGCTGGACCCGACCGCACCGGACGCGGCGGCGCTGTACGTCAGTCAGGTCGGGGTCGGCTGGGCGGTCGTGGTGCTCAGCGGCGCCGTGCTCATCACGGCCGCGCGCACCCACCGACTCCGGGGGCTCGCACTCGTCGCCGCCCCGACGCTGCTCCTCCTCCCCTGCGTCCCCGCCTCGGCGCGCAACGGCCTCATCGGCGACCGCTATTTCTACCTCTTCCTCGCCACCCTGGCGGTGGGCCTCGCGGTCGCGGTGACCCGCGGACTCGGCGACCGCCGATGGGCGTACGCGCTCGGGTTGGTGCCCCTCGTCCTCGCCCCCTTCTCGGCGCGGCGGGCATCGGAGTGGGCCTCCGACACCACGCTGTGGGCCGCGTCCTACGCTCGGGACCCCGGGAATACCCACGCCGCGTTCCACCTCGGCTACGCGCTCCACACCGAGCAGGGAGACTGCGCGGGTGCCGTTCCGCTCTACGGGAAGGCCGTCGCCATCGAGGGGCGCGCGCGCACCAACCTGATGGCCTGCCTAGTCAAGCTGGGGCGGAACGAAGAGGCGGTGGCCCGCGCGCCGGAGTTGGCTGCGTACGACCCGACCAACCCCAAAGTGCCGGCCACAGCGGCGCGGGCCCTGGTCGCGTTGGGCCGGCTGGACGAAGCGCGGGCCTGGGCCGAGCGGGCAGTGGCCGCGGCGGGACGGCCCGAGGATTGGCTGCTGGTGGGCAACATCGCCGGGTCGCAGGGAGACCTGGACGCCGCGGGGCGGGCGTTCCGCGCCGTACTCGCCGCGTCACCCGGCCACCCCGGCGCCGAGGCTGGACTGCGCGCGGTGTTGGAGCGGTCCGCGGGGGTCGGCCGGTAATGGATCCCAGAGGGGTCTGACCCCTACCCGGATCCATTTCGGCGGCGGCCCGGGTGCGGCCCCGTCCTACGATCCGCGCCAGCACGGCCCCGTCGCGCCAACCCTCACCCGGACCGACGGCGGCGCGGTAAATGGATCACCCCAAAGGGGTCTGACCCCTACCCGGATCCATTTCGGCGCCGGTCCCGCATCAGCCCCTCCTGGGCCACCGACGCCACCAACGTTCCGTCCTGTGTGTAGAACCGCCCGTGGACCAGCCCGCGCGCGCCGGTCGCCGAGGGGCTCTCGACGTCGTAGAGCAGCCATTCGTCGAGGCGGAAGGGCCGGTGGAACCACATCGCGTGGTCGAGGCTCGCCACTTGCATGCCCGGGGTCAGCCAGCTGACGCCGTGCGGGAGCATCGCGGTGAGCAGGAAGTTGAAGTCGGAGGCGTACGCGAGGAGGTAGCGATGAACCGCCGGATCGTCGGGCAAGCGCCCGTTGGCCCGGTACCAGAGCTGACGCCGCGGCGGCGCCGGCTTGGGATCGAGCAGGTTGAACGGCTGGACCGGCCGGATCTCGATGGGTCGGTCGGCCAGGGCCTGGGCGCGGAGGGGTTCGGGGATGCGGGCGGTGTACCGGCGCGCGAGGTCGAGCTCCGAGGGGAGGCCGTCGGGTCCCGGAACCCCCGCCAACATCGGCACGGCGTGATCGAAGCCGGGCTCCTCCACCTGGAATGACGCCGACAAGCTGAAGATCGCGTGCCCGCCCTGCACCCCGCGCACGCGCCGGGTGGTGAAGCTGGTGCCGTCGCGGATGGGGTCCACGTCGTAGACGATGGGCCGCGCGGCGTCGCCCTGGCGGAGGAAGTAAGCGTGGAGCGAGTGCACGACCCGGTTCGAGGGGACGGTCTGCGCGGCCGCGGAGAGCGCCTGGCCGAGCACCTGCCCGCCGAACACCGCGCCCCAGCCGAGGTTCTGGCTCTGGCCGCGGAAGAGGTTCTGCTCGATGCGCTCGAGCCGGAGGAGGTCGAGGAGCTCGGCGAGGACGTCACGGGAAGGTGGCACGCGCGCACGTATCGAGCGGGCGCCGGGGGCGCTGCTCCGGGGTCGGCGCCGGGTCGGTCCGCCCAGACGAGGGACGGTGCCCCGCACGAAATGGATCCGGCCTGGGGTCAGACCCCAATAGGGGTGTTGAATGTCGGGTCCGAGGAAAACGCCACCTTCATCCGTTCCAAATGGATCCGGGCTGGGGTCAGACCCCAATAGGGGTGTTGCCGTCGGCCACCACCAAAAAGTACGGGTTCGTCCGTTCCAAATAGATCCGATCGGGGGTCAGACCCCTCTGCCGGATCCCTAAAACGTCACGTACCAATAGTACCCGCTGGTGCCCGGGTAGTAGGTCGAGGCCGACCAGGTGGTCACGAGGCTCCCGTCCGCGCCCGAGTAGAGGCGCTGCTCGCCCCAGTAGTTGACCAGGAAGTTCCCGGATGAATCGATGCCCAGCGTCCACGTGGTGGACGGCGTGTAGGCGATCCGCACCGAGCCCAGCGTGGCGCCGGTGGACTTGTCGAAATGGACGAAGTTCCCCGAGTAGTCGAGGCTGTAGAGCTCCTGCGCCTGGTCCATCGCCACCGCGGAGATGAGGTTGGTGTAGGTGTTGAGCTGCACGGCGTCGACGCCCGGCGCGTACACGACGATGCCGCAGCTGGACGCGGCGTACACCGAGCCGTCCGAGTCGATCGCCATCGCCGAGTTGCCGAAGTACGGCTTGCACGCGGTGGACCCCAGGCTGGCGTAGAGGCTGGTCGACCCGGTGGTGAGGTCCATGGCGTAGATGTTGCCGTTGCTGTAGTCGCCCACGTAGTAGGTGTCGTCGAACACGACGCCGCCGCCCACCTGGCCGACCGAAAACGTCCCTTCAAGGGTCGACGTTGCTCCGAACGGCTCGGTCTGGGACCACACGTTGCCGACCAGGTCGTTGTAGTAGAACACCGACCCGTCTTCGTTCCAGGTCACCCCTTCCGGTCCGCTGGCGGAGTCCGCCGAGCCGTACCAGTCACTGGTGCCGATGATCCCGAACCCGTCGTCGTTGTAGAGGGCGTAGTAGTAGTTCCCGTCCTTCTCCACGCGGTGCCCGCCGTAGCCGAGGGAGCAGTCCAGGTCCTCGTCGGCGGTCCCGTCGCAGTCGTCGTCGGCGGAGTTGCACAGCTCGTCGGCCAGCGGATGGGTGGTCGCCGCGGTGTCGTCGCAGTCGGTCGCGTCCGCCACGTAGCCGGCCGGCGCATCGCACCCGCGGATGTAGCTGCCGACGTCTCCGTAGCCGTCTTCGTCGCTGTCGGCGTACCAGGTGAGCGGATCAGCGGGGGTCTCGTCGATGTCCTCGTCACAGTCGTTGTCGCGGTCGTCGCAGAGCTCCGGAGCGCCCGGGTAGCGGTCGGGATCGGCGTCATCGCAGTCGTCCGCCGCGGCCGATCCGTCCTGGTCGAAATCGTCGTCCAGCGTGGCGGGATCGCAGTCGTTGTCGATCCCATCGTAGGCCACTTCGGCCCCGCCCACCGTCGCGTCGAGGTCGTCGCAGTCGTCGGCGACCACCAGGCCGTCCCCGTCGAGGTCGTCGTCCGGCGTGGTCGGGTCGCAGTCGTTGTCCACCCCGTCGTACACGACCTCGCTCCCGCCGACGTCGCCGTCGGCGTCGTCGCAGTCGACCGCCAGCGTATATCCGTCTCCGTCCAGATCGTCGTCGGGGGTGAGCGGGTCGCAATCGTTGTCGACCCCGTCGTACACCACCTCGGCGCCACCGCACTCAGCGGAGGTGTTCTTCCCGATGCTGGTGTCGGTCACGCAGCCCGGAAGCGAGATCGCCAACAACGAGATCGAGGGGAGAAACCATAGGGCGGTGGTGCGCATCGATACCTCTGCCCCCCATCGTACAAGAACTCACGCCACGGTGTCCTGCCCCGCCGCCCCGAGGATGCGGACGGGGGCGGGCACGGAGCGCCCGAACCCCCCTGCCTGACGATCAGATCGAGCCCTGCCCCGCACCCTGGATGTGGGCGTAGGCGGCTTCTTCACGGAAGTCGGTGCGCTCGGCGTCGAACTGGACCTCGATGCTGCACTCGTCCCGGACGGTGAGCTGGCAGGTGGTCGCGTTGCAGTCCTCCACGTCGTACTCGTTGAGCTGGGGATACTCGTCCCCGCCGTCCTCGTAGACCAGGTAGCTCGACGACGGGATCTGGCCGGTCGCGCCGATCTCGAAGGTGAGGTCCTGGTCGTACTCGTCGGTCTCGACGTAGGCGACCTCGGTGGTGCCGTTGGAGATGAACGTGCCCGTCGCCAACCGGCCGGCGCTGGGGACGAAGCGCACCACGCCGGACGTGGTGGACCGGGTGGTCACCGAGTAGCGGTAGCCGGAGTCGTGCGCGGCGGTCTGGGTGTCGGTGGTCTCGTCCACCCATTCGAAGCGCCACACGCCGTCTTCGACCTTCTCACCCGGGTACGCGAGGCCGCCTACGATCATGACCGCGCCGCCCTGAGTGGTGGTCTCGATCTGGGCGAAGGCCAGGCTGTCGGAGGGGTCGAAGGCCTGCGTATAGGTCCAGTCGCCGCCGCTGGAGGACCCATCCCCCGGGACGTAGCCCTCGTCGAAGTTCTCCTCGATGTTGGTGTCGCAGTCGGACACGGTGTCTTCGTCGACGATGAAGGTCATCATCCAGATCCCCACCGGCGAGGGCGCGAAGACCGAGCAGCCGGAGAGGAGGAGCGAGCCGAGAACGCAGGGAAAGACGGTGGGGCGCATGGGGAGACTCCGCCCCCCGTCTTACCTATCAATCGATTGATTGCAAGCGCGGCGCGCGAAGAAATCGCTGCTCCACCCTGCAAACTCGTCGCCGCGACCTACATCACCACGGTGGCGGCGGCTTCCTGGAACTCCGGGATCTGGTGGAAGTTCAGGTACCGGTACGTGTCCGCCGAAGACCCGTTGAGCACGCCCACCTGCGCGAGGTACTCCTCGAGGGT
>JAYVAS010000276.1:0-5570 GCA_043750895.1 Pseudomonadota bacterium | reverse complement strand
CTGGGCATGGTGCCGAGGCTGGGGTGACCGGTGAGGAAGGCGAGGACCAGGTCCTCGCGGCCGCCGATGCCGAGGCCGGCGTCGCAGTCGCTGTCGGTCGGGATGGGCACGCCGAGGAGGGCGTTCATGTACTGGATCAGCAGCGGGTCGGTGACGTAGCTGAGGAACTGGTAGTCGCCGGTGGCCGAGACGGCGGTGGCGTTGAACAGGTCCTTGTCCTGGACCGGGATGACCACTTCGTTGACGAGGGGGTTGCCGAGGCGGGAGACCTGCACCCAGGTGCCGGAGTTGGTGTCGGTACCGTTGGTGTTGAGCACCCGGGTGCGGCGGCGGGAGGTGGTGCCCCAGACCGCGATGACGCCGTTGCCGTTGGTGGCGGTGGCGGGGCGGCCGTCCTTGGTGAGGCTGCGCTTGGGCACCTCGATGGCGATGGAGTGCACGTTGTAGCCGAGCAGCGTGTTCTGGTTGTCGGCGTGGTTCACGTTGAGGAGGTCGAAGGTGCGCTCGAGGTCGACGTAGAAGCCTTCCTGCCGGGGACCGGCGAAGAAGCGGTACTGACCCTGGGTGGCGATGTAGTCGGAGGTGAGGCCGCTCACCGAGGTCGACATCGGGGTGTAGCCGCCGTCCGAGAGCTCGCCGACGTTGGTGGGGGCCACCGTGCCGCTCGAGAGGACCGTCGAGGGGACACCGTCCACGATGCGCTGAACGGTGTAGGTCTGCACCATGTTCAGGTTGGCGGGGTTGTCGATGGCGCCGGTGTTGTAGAGGAAGGTCTCGCCCTGCTGGTAGGTGGTGGAGAAGGTGGTGCGGAGGATGATGTCCGCGGCGCCGTCGCCTTCGTTGTCGATGTTGATGTCGTAGCGGACGTCGTCATCGAAGAAGTGGAAGTTGGGACCGCCACCGGGCAGCTCGAGCGGGTTCACGTTCATGATGAACACCGCGTTGTACTGGTTCTCCGCGGAGGTGAACGCGTAGAGATCGGTGATGTCCGCCGTCGGGTCCTTGGCGATGGCGGGTGCCTCGCGATGGGAGGAGGCGAACGCCGGGGACAGGAGGAGCGCGCAAAGGAGGGACATCAGGATTACTCCAGGTTCTATCTGCCGTTGAGCCATCGGGGGGTTCCGGCGGCTGCTTCTGGAGTACGGCGATGTCCGGGCGGCGGATCGGTGGGCGCCCGAAATACTTTAGGACTAGTCGTCGTCTTCGAGCGGATTCGGCTGAGGACCGGGGATGATCCCGGCGATATCCGGATCGATGCCGTCCGGGCCGGCTTCGCGGGGGCCCTTCTCTTTGGCCCGCTCCTCGCGCTTGAGCTCTTTGTCCCGGGCTTTGTCCCGGCGCTTGGTCTCTTTCTCTCGCTTCTGGAAGGTCGTGCTGGCCATGTGCTCTCCGCGACGTTCGCGGAAGAGCCCGCGCCAATCACCGGGGGCGTCTATGCCGCGGCGGCGGCGCGGACCACACCGTTCGTGCGGGGGAAGACTACAGCGTGGTCGCCCGGAACGTGTCGCAGGCATCCACCGACCCTGCCTCGTACCCGACGCGGAACCAGCGTTTACGCTGATCGGAGCTGCCGTGGGTGAACGAGTCCGGGTTGACGGTCCCCTGGGATTGGCGCTGCAGGCGGTCGTCCCCGATCGAGCTGGCCGCGACCAGGGCCTCGTCCAGATCCCCCGCCTCGAGCAGTTGGCGCCGGCTGGTGCTGTGGGCCCAGATCCCCGCGTAACAGTCGGCCTGGAGCTCGAGGCGGACCGACCCGCCGTCTGCCCCCTCCCCCCGCGCCTGGGCGTCGGCGCCGGTGAGGTGCTGCACGTGGTGGCCGACCTCGTGCGCGATCACGTACGCCTGGGCGAAGTCTCCGGGCGCGCCGTACCGGCGGGCCAGGTCCGCGTAGAAGGTGAGATCGATGTACACCTGCTGGTCGGTCGGGCAGTAGAACGGGCCGCTGGCGGCGTCACCGTAGCCGCAGCCGGTGGTGGTGCCGCCGGAGTAGACCACCATCTTCGTGGGCCGATAGGTGGGGCCGAGCGCGGTCGACCACGTGGCCTGCACGTCGTCGAAGACGAAGGAGACGAAGTCCAGCGCCGGATCGGGGGCGCCCGCGGCGGCCGGCTGTTCCCCCACGTCGGCCACCTGCGTCGGGGAGCCAGCCACGAAGTAGAAGATCACCGCGCCGATGATCAGCACGATGATGCCCTTGGGCCCGAACGATGCGGCAAGGCGGATCAAGGGGACGATCGCGCCGGCGCTCATCTGACCGCCGCGGCTGACGCCGCGTTGGCCCCGTCGATCTTCGACGTCGCCGCTCTTGTGCCCCGGTTCCCATTTCATGCGTGTGCTCGCGTTGAACCCCGACCTTAGCCGGCCGAGGGCCGGCGGGTGCTTACATTGTTCATGCTGGGGGGCGGCCGCCCTTCATGACGGCCCCATCGACGGCCGGAGCGAGTGATGAGTTCCAGAATTCGTGGGTGGAAAGCTATCTTCCACGATGCCGTCAGCGCGACGACGAATCTGGTGGGAGAGGGCAGCGACGCGACGGGCCGGACGACGGTGCGGATCGTGTCCCTGGTCCCGCGGCTCGCCCGTCCCGTCCGCTTCGTGAACGCGTCGCGAAAGCTCACCACCGACGGGGTCCTCGCCACCGTTCGGGGGGTGAACCGGGTGGTGGAGGTGGTCACCGACGTCGGGCTCGACTTCGCCCTGGAGCCCGCGCCCGAGCCCGCCCCCGTGGCGCTTCGGTCGGACATCATGGGGACGAGCGCGTGGGTCACGGATGCCCTGGTCGGGGCGATGAACGGGGTGGTCGGGGACCACCTGCACCGTCGTCGCAACCCGCTCGACCTGGGCATGACGCTCCGCCCCGCTCCCGGCCGGTCGCCGGGGGACACCCGGGTCCTCGGTCCGCGGGTCGCGGTGTGGATCCACGGTCTCGCCACCACCGAGTGGTCATGGAGCCTCGGCGCGGAGCGCTTCCTCGGGGATCCAGCCGAGACCTTCGGGAGCCTGCTCGCCAAAGACCTCGGGTTCACCCCGGTCTACGTCCGATACAACACCGGTCGACACATATCGGAGAACGGGGAGGCCCTGTCGGCCTGCCTGGACGCGCTCATCGCCGATCATCCCGACATCGAAGAGCTGGTCCTCGTTGGCCACAGCATGGGGGGCCTGGTGGCCCGAAGCGCGACGCATGTATCAACGGGTTCACGCTGGCTCACCCGGCTCACCCGGGTGATCTGCCTCGGGACACCCCACCAGGGCGCCGCGTTGGAGCGATTCGGCCATGGGCTCGCGCGGGTGCTGCACGCCGTCGATCTCCCCGGAACGCGGGTGCCGGCATCAATCCTCCGCACCCGGAGCGCGGGCATCAAGGACCTGGGCCACGGGGACATCCGGACCGAGCGGTGGGCGGGGAGAGACCTCGATCGGCGCCGTGACGTGGGCCCACCCGAGGATCTCGCACCGGTCGCTGGCGTCGCGTACGCCTTCTTCGCGGGGTCTTTGACCGACGATCCCGAGCATCCCGTCGCGGCCGCGCTCGGTGATCTGCTGGTGCAGGTTGCCAGCGCCGAGGGGCCCGCTGGTCCGCATCCAGCACCACGAAACGCGCGCTTCGGCTCGGTGAAACACCACGAGATTCAGGTGCATCCGCTCGTATACGAGCAGGTTCGGGCGTTCTGCGCCGGCGAGCTGGACGGGGCGGGGTGAGTCAGGCGTCCCCGACGCCGATGGCGGCGAGGGTCGCGTCGATCTCCTCCGCGCGCTCCGTTCGGCCCAGGAACTGGTAGGCGTCGCGGGCTTCGGCGTAGGCCGGCACCGCTTCGGCGGGACGTCCGAGCTGAACCAGGACCACGCCCAGCTGGTAGCCGGAGACGGCGATGCCGTCGGCACGGCGGGAGGTCTGGAACCGATCGAAGGACTCGCCCAGGTGGTTGGCAGCGTCGGTGAGTCGACCGAGGCGGACCTCGAGGCAGCCAATCTCGTAGAGCGTGGTCGCGATCCCGTCCTCGTCGTCGAGCTGCTGGTTGAGACCGAGCCGCTCGAGCTGGTGCGCGTGCGCCTCGTCCAGGTTGCCGGCTGCAAACGCGGCGCGCGCCTGCCTGCCCAGCGAACGGGCGCGCTGGTCGAACTCGGCGCGAACGGTGGGATCGAGGTCGCTCTTCACAACCGTCCCGTATCCCGCGGCTCGGTTTTGGCGCTAAGGCCCCCCGATGTCCGAACCGGTCTCCAGCTTCGCCGCGCTCCCGCTGACCCCTGCGCTCCAGGACACCCTCCGGTCGCTCGGGCTCACCACGCCGACCCCAATCCAGGCCCGATGCATCCCGATCCTGCTCGCGGGGCGCGACCTGCTCGGTCAGTCCCAGACGGGGAGCGGCAAGACCTTTGCCTACGGGTTGCCGCTGCTGCAACGCCTCAACCCCGACCTGCGGGACCGACGCCTCCAGGGGCTGGTGCTGTGTCCGACCCGTGAGCTCGCGACCCAGGTCACCGCGGAGCTCCGGAAGGCGGCCCGCGGCATGGTGGGCGTCCGCATCCTCGAGGTGTGTGGGGGCGGGCAGGGGTGGGCGCAGCGTCAGTCACTGGAGCAGGGGGTGCACCTCGTGGTGGGGACGCCGGGGCGCTGCCTCGAGATGTTCGAGCGAGGGGTGATGCGGCCCGATCACATCGCCACCGTCGTGCTCGACGAGGCCGACCGGATGTTGGACCTCGGGTTCCACGAGCAGGTGGAGCAGATCCTCGACGGGCTCCCGGCCAGTCGCCAGACGGTGTTCTTCTCGGCCACCTTTCCCCCCACGATGGAGGAGTTGAGCTTCCGCTGGCTGCGGGATCCGGCGCACGTGTTGGTGACCGGAGAGCCGCTGGAGATCCGGCATCAGGCCCACCTCGCCGAGCCCGCGCAACGCATGGACGCACTACTCGATGTGTTGCGGGCCCACCGTCCGGCCTCGGCCATCGTCTTCGGGAACTTCAAGGAGTCGGTGAAGCGGGTCGCGGCGGCGCTGAGTGACGCGGGCTTCAGCGCCGGCGCCCTGCACGGCGACCTCGAACAGGCCGACCGGGACCGCGTGATGGCGCGTTTGCGCAACGGAAGTGTGCGCGTGCTGGTGGCGACCGACGTGGCGGCCCGGGGGATCGACGTGGTCGGGCTGGACCTGGTGGTCAACTTCGAGCTCCCCCCCAAGGCGGACGCCTACGTGCACCGGACGGGGCGGACGGGCCGCGCCGGTCAACCGGGTCTCGCGGTGGCGCTGGTGGCGACGCGCGAGCAGGAGCGTCTCCAGCGGATCGCCGCCGAGCTGGGCCTGGAGATCCCGGTGACGCCGCTGCCGGTGGCGGCGCTGGCGACCGCGCATACGGGCACCGAAGCGGTGGCGAACATGCGGACCCTGTTCGTGGGCGGCGGTCGGAAGGACAAGCTGCGGCCGGGGGACATCCTCGGCGCGCTGACGGGGCTGCCGGACGCGGGCGGCGCCGGCTTCGGCGCGAGCGACGTGGGCAGGATCGAGATTCACGACCGGTTCAGTTACGTGGCGGTCGTCGCCTCGGTGGCCGACGCGGCCCTCGTCGCGCTCCGA
>JAYVAS010000275.1:0-1536 GCA_043750895.1 Pseudomonadota bacterium | reverse complement strand
CATGCCAGATGTGCTCGTCATCGGCGCCGGCTTCGGCGGTCTGGGAGCCGCCCTCGCGCTGGCCGAACGGGGCGCCACGGTCACGGTCTGCGAGGCGCTCACCTACCCCGGCGGCTGCGCCTCCACCTTCACCCGGAAGGGCGTGTCCTTCGAGTCGGGGGCGACGCTGTTCTCCGGCCTCGCGCGCGGGCAGTTGTTCGGCGACTGGATCCACAGGTACGGCCTTCCCGTGGAGGTCGACTGGATCGACCCCCTCGTCGAGACCCGCGCCCCCGGGCTCTGTTTGCCGGTCGCCCGGGACCGCGCCGCCTTCCTCGACGCCCTCACCGCCCTCCCCGGCGCCCCGGTGGACGGCGTCCGCCGCTTCTTCGCCGACCAGCGGGCCCTCGCCGATACCCTGTGGCAGCTCTTCGACGACCCGGCCCTGCTCCCCCCGTTCAGCGCCGCTTCCCTGCTGCGGCACGTGGGCCGCGCGCCCCAGTACGCCCCGCTGCTCACGCTCCTCGGACGGTCGATGGACGCGGTCCTCGATCGGTACGGAATCGCGGCGTGGTCCCCGCTGCGCACCTGGCTGGGCGGCGTCGCCCAGATCACCGTGCAGTGCGAGCCCCACGAGGCCGAGGCGGCGTTCGCGCTCGCCGCGATGGACTACTTCTGGCGCGGGACGGGCCACGTGCGCGGGGGAGTCGGCCGCCTCGCGCACGGGCTCGCCGACGCCATCACCCGGGCGGGCGGCACGGTGCGCCTCGCCAACCGGGTGACGGGGCTGGCCAGGGACGGCGGCGGCTGGGTGGCGCAGACCCGCGGCGGACCGGTCCGGGCCGACCACGTCGTCGCCAATGTGCTGCCCGCCGATCTGGCGGGCCTCGTCGGCGGAAATCCGCGGTTGGACGCACGCCACACCGCGGTGGCCGACGGCTGGGGCGCGGTCATGCTCTACCGGGTGATCCGGGCCGAAGACGGCGGCGCCCACCACCTCGACCTGACCGTCGACCCGGCCGCGCCGTTGATCGACGGGAACCACGTGTTCGTCTCGGTCGGCTCCACCGACGACGCCCGCGGTGTACCCCCCGGCTGCCGCGCGCTCACCGCGTCCACCCACGTCTCGCTGGCGGCGCTGCGCACCGGGGACGCGGCCGCGCAGGTCGCCGCCATCCAGGCGCGCATGCGGGCGACCATCCGCGCGCTCGCGCCGGAGTGTGACGACGTCGTGACCGAGATGACCGCCTCCCCCCGTACCTTTCAGCGCTTCGTCCGGCGTCGGGAGGGGGCCGTGGGCGGAGTGCCGCGGCGGGTGGGGCTGGCCGCGTGGTCCCACATCGGCCCCGAACAGCCCGAGCGCGGGCTGTGGCTGGCCGGGGACACCGTGTTCCCGGGCCAGAGCACCTACGCCGTGGCGCTGGGCGGCGTGCGCGTGGCGGAGGCCATCGGCCGCGCCTAAGGGCCTGTCCGTCAATAAACGTTGCATTCGGCCGCCGCTGCATCCCCGATCCCGGCGTCCCTCGTCGGTCACATGTCGGCGGACATGCTCCCTCC
>JAYVAS010000274.1:0-3416 GCA_043750895.1 Pseudomonadota bacterium | reverse complement strand
GTGGCCGTGCCACGCGACACCATGACCCCCCTCCTCCACCTCGGCCGCCTCGCGCTGGAGGAAGAGGACCACAAGGGCGCCCTCAAGCTGCTCGACCAGGCCGACGCGGCGCTGCGCACCGGGGATCCCGAACGCATTCGTTACGCGCTGGTGGCGCTGCGGGCGCTGGCCTTCGCCCGGTCGGGCTCGCCCGCGATGGGCGTCCGGCTGGTCAACGAGGCCGAGGCCGCGCTGCCCGCCCTCCCCGTGTACCGACGCGTGCAGGTGCTGCTCGACGTCGGCGCCACCCGTCTCGTCCTCGGGGAGCCCAAGGCCGCGGCCGCCCACTACCGCCAGGCGAGCCAGGTCGCGTCGCTGCGCGGCTTTCGCCTCTACATGGTCGAGGCGCTGGACGGCATGGCCCGATGCGCCAAGGACGAGGAGAGCCGCTCCCGCGCGCGCGCCGACCTGCAGATGTGGCTGGAGGAGGTGGCGACCACGGTCCCGGCGCGGTGGCGGGCCGGGTTCAAGGCGAGGTTCGCGGAGGGGTGAGGGCGGTTGCGGTCCTCGAACAGAGTGCTGGGCGGGGAGCGCGCCACATGGTAATATGTTGTCTCAACAGAGGCACCATGCGTTGGACGTCGGTGGCAGTTCTTTCGTTGGTGACGTTGGCGCACAACAGCACAACAGCACAACAGCACAACAGCCCCATGGCAGGTCTACGACACGACCCTATGCGACGAAGGGGAGCTTCAGGAGGTTGGTTTCGCGTGGACCGAGGGCGGCGCACTCCAGTTCACGCTGAACGGGGTCGCTGAGTTCGTCGACCGGTGGGACATCGAGGTGGCGGTCATCTCTCGAGCGGGCGTCCAGAGCTTCCACGCCGAGGAGCCACGCGCGTCTGATCGGGAGCCGCTCACGGTCAATCTCGAGCTCGCTCTGTTGGATGGGGTCGATGCTTCGCGGGTCGAATACGGAGTCGTCGATGTCGTTGTCTACGGGTACGATGTCGACGGCAACCGTATCGCCGCCCCGCCCCACCGGGCATGGCTCGATCCGCGCGACAACTCTCTCACGGGTCTGACCAATGCCGAGGCTCTGGAAATCCAGGCTGAGAGCGTCACAGACGACGTCGTAGAGTCCCTCATCGCCGCCGGTGTCGACGCAACTTCTTTCGAGGTGATCGAATGAGACCCCTCTTTGTCTCGCTCCGCTGCTCCGGGATCCGCAGGGTGTCTCGCTGGATACTCGCCCTCGTGCTCGGTTGCTCGGTTGCCGCGCCGGGGAGGGCATTGGCTGCCACGCGATCCGTCAACTTCTGCTTTCAGTACAACGTGTCGTACGAGGACGACCCGTCGGTGGCATTCGACGACGGCTTCGCGAACGGCATCGTTCCGGCGCGAGCCGCCTCGGCAAGCGTCACACCCCCGTCTTATCCACCGGCCAACCCAGCTTTTCAGGGCTACTTGGGTTCCGGTGACAGTGACAACTGCACTGGCACGCTACTGCTCACGATCGGGGAGACTTACACCATCAAGCTGAAATCCGCAGTCCAAATCAACGGGAACACGATCCTTGTGTACCAGGAGGCCGGAGCCACGACCCTTTGGAGTCACGTGGCCGCCTTGGTCGTGACCAGCACAACTCCCGGAACGATAACCCTCACGACCCCTGTCGACGAGGGCTGGAACATCGCCGCGATCGCTGGCTACGCCCTCTTTCGACACGACAGCGGAACGACCGGAAACACTTACCGATTCTACTCGGACGGATCCTGCGGGTCATCCGACTGCTGCCCTGGCGGGACCAGCTGCAATTCGGGCGGATACATCTACATCGCCGATGGTCCCAGCTCGGTACACTATGACAATCGATACGTGATTCTCCACGAAATGGGGCACCGCGTAGCGCAGTTCGCCAACGGGGACGCTTCCACCAACTTCGACTACGATCTCGCCACAGGCCCCACCGACGCTTGTCCGGGCGGCCTTGGTCACAACCGCGGCGCCTGGGAGTGGCAGTCGGCGGCCGTCAATGAGGGGATCGCGCATTTCTGGGCCGACGTTGTCCTCAACGACGCGTCTGGCGGCGATTGCGCGGCCTATTCTCACTCTCCCGTCGATTGGGACAACGACACTTTTACCGACGGTCAGGACTACGACTGCAACGGCGCACCGGTCGGAGGTCTCGGCCTCTCGGTCTCGAACTGGCTCGACGACGTCTGCCCGACCGACGCCCACCTGAACTCCGGCAACGAGTACGACTGGGAGCGGTTCTGGTGGGACCTGGTTGCCGACGAAGGCCTCTCGGTCGGCACCATCATGGACATCTGGGACGGTGCCAATCCGCACGACTGGTACGCCGCCGGAGTGTTCACCGGGCCCAACTACCCGGCCCAACGGTTGAAGGCGTCCGCCGCGGCAATCGGCGCCGCCTGCGGCACCGCCTACGACACCCAGGACAACTACAACGGAGTCGCGCGATGAACCTGATCGGTGGCTGGTTCCTGCTCGGCTGCAGCCAAGACAAGGACCTTCCCGCCTCCGACCCGCTCACCCAGTGGGAACGCGACGACGACGGTGACGGCTACTCCGACTGGGACGGTGACTGCGACGACGCCGATCCCAACACTGGTCCACGGGCCGTTGAAATCGCTGGCAATGGGCTCGACGAGGATTGTGACTGCCTGGACGTGGAAACGGTGCTGGTCGGGGACGAGTCGCTGCTGTGGCGCGGCGACGGTCTGGCCGATCGGGTGGGGGAGTTGGGGCTCACGCCCGTCTACGTCGACGGGCGCTACGAGGGCGTGCTCTTGGGCGCCCAGCAGCCCCACCAGGGGGAGAACGAGGACCCTGGCCACGGGCGCGCGTTTTACGTCACCCGGGGGGGGAGCGTCACCGAGTTTTCCGGGGCCACCGATTTTCGGTGGGGGACCAACGGGCTGGGCTCGGCCACCGGCGCCGGACCGCTGGGACCCCAGGGCGAGACGCTCCTCCTGGTGGGGCGCCCCGGCGCGTCCGAGCCTCCGCCTGGGGACACCGGCGTCTACTTCGATGGCGGTACCATCGAGGTGTACGAGCCTGTGGCGACGAATTCCACGATCGGCCTGGAGGACTCGTGGGGGACCGTCTACTCGGGGGCGGCCCAAACGGGGTGCGGATACGGCATCGCAGTCGACGACTGGACCGGGGAGGGCGAGCCCGATCTGGCGGTCTCCTGTCCAGGTGACGCCGAAGGCTACGTGTACATCCTCGCGGGGCCGATCCAAGCCGGGGATTCATCTTCGTCCGCCGCCTTTGCACGCTTCTGGGAGGGGACCCTCGAGCCGGAGCAAGGCTGGGACGAGGCGCTTCAGTTCGGCCGGGGTCTGATCGCACCGGGCGACGTCACCGGCGACGGGGAGGCGGATCTGCTCATCGCCGTACGCGGGGATCGAG
>JAYVAS010000273.1:0-1840 GCA_043750895.1 Pseudomonadota bacterium | reverse complement strand
ACCTGCCCCTGCATGAACCGATCCTGGGCGTCCGTCCGCTCGGCCATCTCGAAGCCGGCGTGGTAGGCGACGTTGTGGATGCCCGCGGCCGTGAGCACCTTGGCCGCCCGCTCGACGTTGTTCCGGGTCGCGGCGTACACCATGGTGGGGCCGGGGAGCACCAACGACGCCAGCAACTGGTCCTTGTTGCGCGCGCCGTCCACCTCGATGCACTCCAACCGCAGGTTGGGGCGATCGAAGCCCTTGATGAAGCGCCGCGCCTCGGGGAGGCCCAGCACCTTCAGGATGTCGGTCTGGACCTCGGGGGTGGCGGTGGCGGTGAGCGCGACCGTGCGGGGGCTGCCCAGCGCGGCGCGGACCTTGCCGAGTTGGAGGTAGTCCGGTCGGAAGTCATGGCCCCACTGGCTTAGACAGTGGGCCTCGTCGATCGCGAACAGGCGGACGTTGGCCTGGCGCAACTGTTCGATGAACGGGGGCGAGAACCGCTCCGGGGCGACGAAGATGATCTCCCAGGCCCCCGCCTGCACCTCGCGCAGCCGCTCGCGCCGCTGCTCGGGCGTCAGGGTCGAGTTGATCAAGGTGGCCTTCACACCGCGGGCGACGAGCCCGTCCACCTGGTCCTTCATCAGGGCGATCAGCGGCGACACCACCACCGCCACTCCGCCGAGCGCCAGGGCCGGTAGCTGGTAACAAAGCGACTTGCCGGCGCCGGTGGGCATCACCACCAGCGCGTCCCCGGACTCGACCACGTACTCGATGATCTCGGCCTGCCCGGGCCGGAAGCCTGGAAAACCAAGGCGGCTGCGGAGGACGGCATCGAGGGTGGGCACGGACCGGAACGCTAATCCCGGTGGGAACCCTCGACTACTGGCGGGCTCCCCCGTACACCCAGCGCTCGATCAGGCCCACCTCGTCCACCGAGAGGGGCATCACGTCCGGGGCACCCGCGGGCGGCATCGTCTCCCCGAGCCCGGGTGCGGGGCCGATCTTCTCGATCAACAAGGAGGTCTCGAGGTCCCCGGGAACGACGTAGCGCCGCTGGTCGTCCTGAAGCGCCGGCTCCTCCAGGAGCCGGGAGTAGGTGGCGGCGGCGTCCCCCACCACGATGAAGTGGCCGATGTAGTCGCTCTCGTGGCAGCCGCCGCACCGGGTCTCGAGCAGCGGGAACACCTCCGCCCACACCGGTGCGTCGCCGTCGGGGTCGGTGTCGGTGTCGGTGTCGGTGTCGGCGTCTTCGGTGACGACCGGATCGTCGCCGGTGGCGGTGTCCGCGTCGGTCAGGGCGCAGGCGAAGGAGAGGAGCAGGTACATCGAGCCTCCAGGTGATGCATCCTCACCCCTCCGCGCCCTCCCGTAAATCAGAACCTCAGGAACATCGTTGTGCGGTGCACCCGAACAATCGAGCCACTACAGCGTCTTCTTGACCTCCGCCGGGGGTTCGGCGCGCTTCTTCTTGAGCTCGGCGAGCTGACGCTTCGCCTCCTCGACCGGGTCGGGCTTCGCCGGAGCCACGTTCACGGGGGCGCCCCCGGCCTCCCTCGCGTCGAGCCCGTACTGCGCCCGCAGCCGCTCGACCGGATCGACGATCTGCTCGCGCTTGACGACTTCCTCGGCGGCGCCCACCTTCCCGAAGAGCATCCGCTCGACCGCGTCCAACGCGCCGTCGGCGGCCTTCCCGACCGCGTCCGCCGCGCCCCGTGCCATCGTCTCGACGCCGCGCCGCGCCGCGGTCGCCGCGGCTTCGGCGGCCAGCCGCTCGTGGAGGGGCGGGTCCTTGGGGTCTTCCGTGGGCATGGGCGCTACTCCCCTTCCCGCTTATCGTGGTCGCTCCAAAGGCGAA
>JAYVAS010000272.1:0-7070 GCA_043750895.1 Pseudomonadota bacterium | reverse complement strand
TGTCTCGGGTTCACGGGCCCTGGGCGCGTCGAGGCGTCGACGATCCTCAACCGAGGGGTGTCCTACCGCCTCACCGGGGTCTACGCCGGGGACGCTCCGGCCACGATTCGGGTGGACCAGGCGTTGCGGGAAGGCGGGCGATCCTCGGTCCTGGAGTCCACGATCGAGCCGGGGCCGGTGGATCTGAGCTTCACCATCCTGACCGCGGGTACCAACACCCTCCTCAGCATCGAGGCCGCGGACGGGGTGAGCGGCACCCTCGACGCGTTCGCCGTGACCGGGTCCCAGTGGGCGCTGGTGTCGGGCCCCCAGCCGGCGCCACTCCGACTGGGCTTCCTCATCCACGTGGAAGAGAGCGGAGGGTTCCTCACCGATCCGGACCTGTGGTCCGCCGAGGCGCAGATCCTCGCCGCCCTCTCGGCGCGGCTCGCGGCCCACGGCGCCATCCTGACCATCCAGCCTGACGTGACCTTCGTGCGGGGTGCGGCAACGTTCGACGCCACGTGGATCCCGGCTCGGCTCGCTGAGGGGGTGGCGTTCTCGGCACATCTCCACGACGAGTCGAACGGCCTCGAACCCTTCGAAGCCTCGGCCCGCGATGCGCGGCGCGGGTTCGCGGACCAGGGCGTGACCCTGGACGACCTCAACGGCGGGTTCGAGATCGCCGCCTGGCAGACGGTCGAGAACGCGGGCTATCGCAGCATCAGCGCCTTCAAACGGGGTGAGACCCAGTTGGGCCTGACGCAGGGCTACACCACCCCCTGGCGGGTCGCGGACGGCGCCGGGGCTGCCGATGAAGCGGCCTTCGTCACCCACGATCCGGACGGGCCCGTGGTGTTCGTTCCCGGCATGGGGACCCGGGAGGCCGACACGTCTCGGTTCGTCTCCTACGCCTCCCGCGTGCTCTCCCAGGCGCGGGTGCACACGCGGCCGGGGTTCGTGAACACCTGGTACTTCATCGACCACATCGACGCCTACGGGCCGGCTGGTGAGCCTGAGACCGTGCAGAAGTGGATCGACTCGGGCGGCCTCGACGAAGCGCTCGAGCCCTACGAGACGCTGCTCACCGAGGTGCTCGACCCCCTCGTCGCGTCCGGAGAGGTGGTGTACGGGTCCCCGTCGACGATGGCGCAGGCGTTCCTGGACTGGGAGTCCACCTGCGCCTGGTGAGGCCTTCCTTCACGCCCAGCCCAACGCCTGGGCGTTGCGGGCCAGCTGTTCCCGAAGGGGCTCCCCGCGGAACCGCTCGGCCGCTTCGACGACGAACGGCAGGAACGCGGGCTCGTTCCGCCCCCGCGCCGGGCGGGGACACTGATCCGGGGCGTCGGTCTCGAGGAGTAGACGGTCCGTAGGCACCCGTCGGAGGGCTTCTACGGGTTTCCGGGCTCCCTCCCAGGTGAGGGGACCGGCGAAGGAGAGGTGGAGCCCGAACGCCAGATAGGCCGGCACGCGGTCGGCGCCGCCGGAGTAGCTGTGGACGACGCCGCGCACGGGGGCCCACTTGCCGAGCACCGCGAGCAGCTGCGGGTGGGCCCTCCAACAGTGCAGGATCACCGGCAGGCCTGCGTCCCGCGCCAGGGCGAGGTGCGCTTCGAGCACCTGAATCTGGACGTCCATGGGCACGGAGATCGCCCCGTCGAGCCCGCACTCGCCGATGGCGACGGCGCCCCCGGGGTCCTTCGGGGTCGCGGACGCGGCGCCCGCCGTGGTCAGGTGGTGCGGATGGGTACCCACCCCGTGGAGCAGGCCATGGGTCGCGGCGAGCGCAGCCCCGACCGACCATTGACCAGGGTGAAGGCCAGGTATGAGGATCTGCTCCACCCCGACGGCCCGGGCCCGCTCCAGGCACGCCAAGCGATCGACGTCGAACGCGTCTACGTCGAAGTGGCAGTGGCTATCGAGCAGGGATCAGCCCGCGGAGCCCTGGACCGGGGCGTCACTCGCCCACTTGATCACGAACTCGGCGCGCCGATTCTGGGCATAGGCGCGTTCGTTGGTGGAGGCGTCGAGGGGGCGCTCCTCGCCGTAGGAGACGCTCTGGGCGCGGCTTCCTGAGATGCCCTTGGCGTTCATGTAGGCGACTACGGCGTCGGCGCGCTTCTGGCCCAGCGCGAGGTTGTAGTCGGTGGTGCCGCGCTCGTCGGCGTGGCCCTGCACTTCGAGCTTCACGTCCGCGTACTTGGCCATGATGCTGATGTTGTCGTCCAGGGCGGACTTGGACTGCGCGTTGAGGGTGGCGGAGTCGAAGTCGAAGTAGACGCGCTCGAAGTTCTTCGCCATCTCCTGAACGTGCGCCGGAGCCGTGGACTTCGGGGCTTCGGCGGTGGCGGTGACGCCGCCGGTGATCGTGTCCGTCATCCCGTCTTCGATGGGCTTCTTCTTGCATCCGGGGGCGAGGAGCAGCGAAAGGGCGGCGAGTGCGAAGATGCGAGGCATGATCAGGTTCTCCGAGGGATCAGTGGACACTGCCTATTGACCTGTCACCAGTTCGGCCACGGGCGAGGTCGCCACAAATTGACACCAGCGAGCGGGCGGAACGTCCGGTTTTTTGACCGAAGGGGTTTTCCTTGCCCCCCTCCACGGTATAGCCTTGCGCCCCTTCGAGAGCCTGCCCATGAAGTACGCCGCCGGTTGTTTTGGTTGCCTCGCGCTCATCTTCCTCGCGCTCAGCCTGGGCACGAGCTTCATCGTCGGCCAGCTCGCCCAGCTGGTACCCGAGCAGGGCGTGATGATCGCGGGCTTCGCCGGCCCCATCCAGTACGTCAACGGCGGCTGTTGTTGCCTGTCCGGGGTGCTGGCCATCGCGCTGTTCGCCATCGGCTCCATGGGCGGAAACAAAGACGGCGAGATGTGAAACCGGACGCCTGGGCCGCCCTGCGTGGCCTGGACATCCGGCCCTCTCCCGACGCCGGTCTGATCAATCAGACCTTCGTCGCCGGAGATCCGCCTCGTTTCGCCGTGCAGCGGTTGAACCCGTTGTTTTCCGCGCGCGTGCACGAAGACATCGAAGCCGTGACCGCGCATCTCGCCCGCCGGGGCATGCTGACGCCGCGGCTGGTCCGCACCGACGACGGTGGGCTCTGGGCCGAAGACGCCAGCGGTGAGGTCTGGCGGGTCCTGACCTGGATCCCGGGTACGACCTTCAACCGGGTTCGGGACCTGGGCATCGCCGCCGAAGCCGGCGCCCTGGTGGCCAGGTTTCACGCCGCCGTGGACGACCTCGACTGGGAGTACCGGAGCGTGCGCCCCGGCGCCCACGACACCCCCGCGCACATGGCGCGCCTCGCGGCCGTCGCCGGAACAGGCGCGGGTGAGGCGCGGGAGCTCGCTGATGGAATCCTCGGCGACTGGGCCACGTGGGAGGGCCGGCTGGACCTGCCCGAGCGCCACGCCCACGGGGACCTCAAGATCTCCAACCTGCGCTTCGACGCGGACGGCCACGCGCTGTGCCTGCTCGACCTCGACACCCTCGCGCGCCTCTCGCTCGACGTGGAGCTGGGCGACGCGTGGCGTTCCTGGTGTAATCCTGTGGGAGAGGACGCCGTCGAGACCCAGTTCGACCTCGACGTCTTTCAGGCGTCGAGCGCGGCGTATCTCCGCGTCCGGGCGGTTTCGGTGGCGGAGCGGGAGGCGCTGGTGGGGGGGATCGAGCGGATCGCGCTGGAGCTCGCGAGCCGCTTCTGCCGGGACGCCATCGAAGATCGGTACTTCGGGTGGGATCCGACGCGGTTTCCGACGCGGGTGGCCCACAACCTGTTCCGGGCGCGCGGCCAGTGGAACCTCGCCAGGTCCGTCCGCCGGCGGCGTCGGGAAGCGGAGCGTTACCTCCTGGGCTAAGTCGAGCGAGATGTTCCTTCTCCTCGCCTCGCTCGTGTACGCCTCCGGTCTCCCAACGGGAGAGACACCGGCCGTGCCGGCTGAACCCACCCCGGCCGATGCGCCGCCCCAGGACGCGCCGCCCGCTCCATCGCCGACCGCGCCTCCGCCCGCTGTGCCGCCGCCCGCGGTGCCTCCTCCCGCCGCGCCAGCGCCGCCCGTCACCCCGTTCACGGACGTCGACGTGGACGAGACGGTCGAGGTGTGGGGGGACAGCCGGGTCGCGATGGCCCGGGCGGCGCTGTACCAATCCCTGCGGGACGCCGGGTACCGGAAGGGCGTCCACCGGGACGACGAGACGGTGTTTCGCAGCTACACCCCGTGGGAACCGCGGGTCATCGTGAACGATGACGGCTGGGTCTACCTGAAACGGGAGCCGCCGCGCGTACATCCGCCGGGCGAGTCTTTCTCCGACCAGGGGTCTCGGGCGGGGTACTTGTGGTGCGTGATCGCGCCGACGGCGTGCATCTCGGTGGGCGGCTGGCTCGTCTCTCCGACGAAGCTGAACGCCGCCAAGGCCGAGGTCCTCGATGCCACCCGGGACGAGGTCCACGCGCTGAACGAGGCGGTGGCCCGCCACTACCTGGAACGACGGGTCAACACCGACATCCCGCTCGACCTCGAGCGCGTCTGGACGGCTGAGCTCTCGGTCGAAAAGCGACGGGAGTTGTTGTTGGAGTACTGGGACAGCCGGGTGGACTCTCCCGAGGGGGATCGCGCCCGGAAGGCCGTCGAGGCGTTCATGCGGGGCGTGGTGATGCAGTCGGAGACGCCGTTCACCGACGCCGAGATCGCGGAGATGAACCGCACGCGGTCCTGCGCGCGGGCGCTGGTGCTGACGGGCCCCGTGCCGGAATAGGCTTCGGCATGGAAGCGGTCTCCTACAACTTCGAGGGCGCGACCTTCGACCTCGACGACGCCAAGGACCGGGAGCTGATTCGGTTCATCCTCTCGCAGGCGCTCTACGGTGAGGCAACCGGGGTGTACTGCGGGAAGTCCCTGTATGCGGCCGGTTCCCTCGAGGCGGCGCGCTTCTACGTGCGGCAGGCCCGGCAGGAGCTGAACCACCTGGAGCTCTTCGCCGAAATCTTCCGGAAGCTGGACATGACGCCGACGGAGGCGCACTGGGTGGTCCGCCTGCTCTCGGCCCACAACAACTACTATCCGCTCAAGGTGCTCATGGAGCACGCGTTGGGGGAGGGGATGGTGCTGGACATCTTCAAGGACGTCCTGATGCAGACCCTGCCCGACGCCGACCCGAGGGTCCCGGAGATCAAGAAGCGGCTCGCCGTGGTGTGTAAGGAAGAAGAGGAGCACGTCGCGTGGGGCGAGCGGGAGACCCGGCGGCTCCTCGCGGCATCTCCCTGGCTGCGCACGCCTTTCTACGGGCTCCTCGAGCTGCAGTTGGCCGTGGTGCCGTATCTGGTGCGCGCCTTCGAAGCGCGGGCCGGCGCGCATCCCGTGCTTCAGCACGTGGGCGGCTTCGTCGGCCATGTGCGCGACCGGATGTGGCGGCAGGGACAGGCGCTGGGCTTCGTCCCGGCCACCCGCCCCGGCCCCTGGTACCGCGCCTACGCGATGAGCTGGGGGGTGTTGCTCTTCGTGCGCAGCCAGTTCGCGCGCAGCACCTCGAAGCTTGAACACATCTACCTGAGCGAGCTCGGATTCCAGGGGAAACAGCCATGAGTCTCTACTTCCGCCAGCTCCTCGCCGGACGGGACTTCGCGCGGTCCAACCCGGTGGCGGCCCAGATGGAGAACTTCGTATACCTGGTCGGGGATCGTGACACACGCGAATGTGTCGTCATCGACCCGGCTTGGGCGGTGGACGACCTGCTCGATCTGGTCGAAGCCGACGGGATGAAGGTGGTCGGGGCCCTGGCCACGCACTACCACCCCGACCACGTCGGGGGGACCATGTACGGGTTCACGGTGGAAGGCGCCGCCCGCTTCGTGGCGCGCGCGGGCGCCAAGCTGCACTGTCATCGGCTCGAAGATCCGGGGATCCGACAGGTGACGGGCCTCTCCACCTCGGACCTCGTGCTCCACGATTCGGGTGACAAGGTGGTGGCCGGCAAGGTGGAGATCGAGTGGTTGCACACGCCGGGTCACACGCCGGGAAGCTCGTGTTTCCGCCTCAAGGACGGCCTCGTCGCCGGCGACACCGTGTTCCTGCAGGGGTGCGGGCGCGTGGACCTGCCCGGAGGAGACAGCGAGGAGATGTATCACACCATCACCTCACGCCTCGCGTCGTTGCCCGGCTCCTTGGAGCTCTGGCCGGGGCACAACTACGGCGGTGCGCACGCGCCCCTCGAGACGGTGCGACGCACCAACCCCTACCTTCAGGTCAAGGACCTGCTCACCTGGAAGCGGGCGATGGGCCCTTGACTGGTTTCCGCTCCGCTACCGGTCGGCCGCGTCGGTGTTGACCCACTTCTTCCAGCGGTCATCGGCGGCGTAGTCCAGGAACAGCGGGTGGTCGTCGACGTTGTTGCGTATGCGGCAATGGAGCAGCCACGGGCCGTACTCCGCCGGGGAACGCCGGATCTGGTCCTCCGCGAAGCTGAGCACCTGCTGGTCGGCGTCGGGCGCGGAGGGGTCGATGGGCTTGCCCACGATGCAGGTGGCGACGCCGTCGTCCGGGACCACGTTGTAGGCCGGAACCAGCATGGCCCCGGTGGAGGCGGCGAGCCGCCAGGCCCCGGGGTTCAGGAGCGCCTGCCGGCCCAGGAAGCGAGTCTCCTTCCACTTGTTGCCGATGCGCCCGTCGAACGCGATCCCCACCAGCTCGTTTCGGGCCAACACACGATACAGCTCACGCGTCGGTCGGGAGAGGGAGAGGAAGGTCGCGCCGGTGAGGTCTTCGTCGTCCTCGCGGGCCTGCCGGACCTCGGTGCGCCACTTGTTGTGGCCCATGATCTCGGGGTTGACCTCGGCCATCTCCTTGGGGGGGAGCCCACGGGCCGCGTACTGGGTGTAGGGGTACCCGTTCTTCACGAGGCCCGCGAGCATCAGCATGACGGCGCCAGCGTGGGGGTAGGTCCACACCACGCCCTTGCCCCGGGCGAGCGCGGCGTCAAGGTTCTGGATCCCCTCGAAGCGCACCCATTCGTTGATGGTCTTCTCGGTGTACCGGCCCAGCGCCAGCTCCTGCATCGCGACCCGGTACTGGACCCGCCACGCGTCGCTCAGCTT
>JAYVAS010000271.1:0-17767 GCA_043750895.1 Pseudomonadota bacterium | reverse complement strand
GTCGTTCGCCCAGCAATAGCAGACGTAGTACCAGTTGTCCGAGTAGTCGATGTCGTCGTCGCCGGCGTAGCCGGAGGGGACCCCGACCTCGTCGTAGGTTCCGTCACCGCGGTTCTGCCACAGGGGGTTCCACTGCCGCCCATAGGCCATGCCCAACAAATCGGGCATGGTGTCCCCGTCTACATCGCACGCGGTGGCGCCCATGAGCGGGCGGGCATGGGTGCCTTCGAGCACGTTGTTCTGTGCGGTCCCCGAGGTGCCGTCCTTCATCTCGATGCCCGCGTCGGCCGATACGTCGGTGAAGGTGCCGTCCCCGTTGCCACGGAGTAGCCGAGGATTGGCCCCGAACAGCCAATTCAGCCACGAGCCGTTGCGATAGATATCCTCGTTCGAGTACCACAACCCAAGGAAGAGATCGACAATGCCGTCGGCGTCCGCGTCGGTGAAGGTGGCACCGATGACCGGCATGTCCACCTGGAGGTCGGGCGAGGCCGGGGCGAAGCTGAAGTGGCCCGTCCCGTCATTGAGCAGGATGTCCGAGTAGTCGGTGAAGTGGGTCTCGGGGGCGGTGTGGGGGTCGTTGAAGACCCCGGCGAACACGTCCACGTCGCCGTCGCCGTCCACGTCAGCGAAGACGTGCTGGACCGACGGGCGTCCGCCCTCGCCCTCCCGACGGGCGTAGAGCCCGGATGCCTCCGTCTCGTCCACGAAGGTCCGGCCGCCCTTGCCATCGGGGCGGTTCATCAAGGTCCAGTGGTAACGGGTGCCGCCCGCGAAGTCGTCGATGCCCTGGTTGTCGTTGGTGACCAGATCGGGCCAGCCGTCGGCGTCCAGGTCCACCGCCCCCATCTGGGCGCCGTTCACCTGGAGGAGGCCCCACGCCTCCGTCTCGTCCACGAACGCGAGGCCACCCGCACCTTCGACAGGATCGGGCCACACGGTGTCGTCGCCGGTGACGACGTCCGTGTCCTTGGGGGAGGTGCCCGTGCAGGCGAGGAGGAGGAGCAGCATGGCGCTACGGTAGCGCGAAAGCCGGGGGGCGGGGGAGGGAATCCGGGGCGAGGAGGGCGGCCGAGGGGCCGGCGCGTGTAGCGGATGTCCCCGGGGGACCGCCGGGCGCGTTGCCGGTGGGCGACGGCGACGGCGGACTGGGGGCGGGCGAAAGAAATTTCGCAATGGCGGGTTGCGGTCCGGATGGAGTCGGGTACACTCCCGTTGTCTCCGCGGGGTTGTCTCCGCGGGGTTGTCTAATGACCGTACACTCCAGGGAGCAAGTGATGAGTCAGCCCGCCGTCTATGTGAACTTGGTCGAAGATGTCGTAGTTTCCTCCACCTCCACTGGCGGCGTGCGTACGATCGTCCTCACGCCGAAGCAGTACTGGGGGATGGGTCTTAACCTAGCAGAGGTCACCGCCGGTCTTCGGATTCGCCCCGGGTTCGACGCGGGCGTCGGGGTGACGCTGAAGTGGCAGTGGTCGCTGGATGGAAAGACCTGGAAGTCCGCGTCGACGACGTTGCTGACCGAACAGATCACCGCGGACGACTTCGTCGGGACGGTTAACGCGCCCGCCGACTTGATGCCCTTCGGGCGGGTGGTCGCGGAGGTGAGGCACACAGCCTTGACGGCTCAGAAGAACGCGACCATTTGTGTGTGGTGCTACTACAAGTACCGGGTTTAGAATGAGCCCGACACTGCGTGAATCCGTGAGCCGGCGCTTCGGCGACGCGTACGCGTCCGCCGTCGAGGAGACGCAGCTGCGGCTTGGGGGGGCGCACCCGTTTCTCGAGGAGGTGTACGCGGATCAGGGTCCTGGACCGTCAGACCCCAACGGTCCGACGGGCGGGGATCCCAGCCCGATACCTCGGTGGGGTGAACCGCCCCGCCCCCCGGGATGGCCACCAAATGACCCGTGGCCCCCGGGGGGAGGGGATTGGGACCCGTTCCCGGAGCCGCCTGCCATGCAGCTTGGGCCCTGCAATCCAAGCGTTCAGGAGTCGAACGCGGCATTCGAAGAGTGCCGGGAAAGCTGCTACCCACGCGGGCCATCCATCAATGCGATCATGACCAATCCCCGCGACTGCACCTTCAGGTACGACTGCGTCTGCGGGGATGACTTCCGCGGGGGGTCCCCGGGCGGGGATGTCGACACGGCCCCCGGCGACCCCGGGCCGTATGACCCCGGCCCGGGAACCGGCGAACCAAGTGTTTGACTTCCTTGCCCGCCGCCCATGGCTACCCATTGCGTTGCTCTGTCTCACGGTCGGATGTGCCGAGCCCGCGGCGGTCATGCCGCCCGCACCTCCGCCGATCTCGCAGTCGCCTGAGCCGGAGCCCCCGCCCCCGGCAGCGAATTGCGTCCTGAAGCGCGCGGGTGCGTACGGAGGGTCGCCGCTGAAGCCGGGAGACCTCGTGGACATCTTGAAGCTGGAGGCCGCCTCGACGGGCATCCGCCCCGGACGCTCTTTGGGGGTGGTCTGCCAGGGCCTGGTCCTCGTCGCGTCGGACGAGGCCACCCTGAGCTTTCGGGCACCACCCGACTGTGCGGGTGCCTGCGTCAACCTGGACCACTACGCATGGATACTTCGGATCGAGCCACGTTGACCGCCACAGACCGGCCACCCCGCCCCCCCTCCGCCGGCGCAGAGCCGAGGGATCGAACCTTCTTAGCCTCCAACCGGTGCTTTCTCCCGACGTGCGGTGCTTTGATGGCGCCCTGGGCCCTCCTCGTCCCCGGCTGCCATCACCCGCCGGCCATCGGCGAAGGGCGACCCGACCCCATCGAGGTTTCCGCTCCCGAGGCCGGTGCGCGCACGTTCGCCTACCTGCCCCCTTCCGACGGCGAGACCTGCGTGCCGGACGGTCCCTTCGACTCGGGGCTGCTTCGGTATCCCGCGAAGGTGTCCCCACCGGCTCCCGGCGTTGCCTGCACCCTCCACTCGTGGTTGTCGGCCGGCGCGGGGCGGGCCGCGTGGTTCGTGCAGGTCTCGCCCGGGGCGACCGACGCGACGTTCCGATGCACCCTCGGTGCGTGCCGCTCCCCACGTTTCTCGGTGGGATCCGGCACCCCGCACCCAAGGCTCGAGGTGTCGACGGCGTCAGAAACACGGGGTCCACCGGTGCCGGGCGCCGCGCCGATGGTGGACGTCTCGATCGACACCTGGTTCCCCTGGTGCCAGGATGTCTCCCACGCCCCCAACTCCGGTCAGTCGTCGGGGCAGATGTACACCGTCGGCTCCGTAGACGACCTGGCGCTGGATCTCGTGTCGAACCACCCGTTCTTCTTCTGCTTCCAGGGGCGGAACACCGTGAGCGTGCGCTTCGACGCCTGCGAGGGCGTACCTGACGACCTCCCGGAGATCGGCACCTGCCAAGATCGCCTCCACCGAGTCTGGTCCTTCGCCGTCAATCGGGGGTAGACCGCCTCCCTTCCCACCCCACCACCACCTGCCCCCCCGGTCCGAGCGTCAGCGTCCACCCGTGCGCAGCCACGATGCGGTCCACCAGCGCCAACCCAAGGCCGGTGCCTGGGCTCCCCGGTCCGGTGACGAAGGGCGCGGTCAGGTCGAGCCCCACCGGCAGCCCCGGGCCGTGATCGGCGACCACGAGCTTGGCGGGCGTCACCCGCACCTCCCGCACCCCACCGCCGTGGGTCCGTGCATTCCGTAGCAGGTTCTCGACCACCACCCGGATCAGCCGGGCGTCGGCGTCGACGACCACGGGCTCCAGCGCCGCACTCTCCCCGTCGACGAGGCAGGTCTCCACCAACAGATCGAGGCGGAGCGGCTCCTTGACGGGCGCGACCTCGGCGAGACGCGCCCAGGTGAGCAGGCGATCGACGAGCAGGGCCGTCTCTTCGGCGATGCCCCGCACGCGCTCCAGCGCCCGCGCAGCCGGTTCGTCCCGCGCGAGCGCGGACTCGGTGACCGCGAGCAGGCTGGCGGCCGGCGTCCGCAGCTCGTGCGCGGCCCCCGCCAGGAACCGCTCCCGCTCCCGAATCCCGTCGTGCAAGCGGTCGGCGAGGCTGCGGGCCAGCCACCAACTCCCCACGAAACCAATCGCCACCAGGAACGCCGCGACCCCGGCCAGGGCGAGCACGAAGCGCCCCCACGCGGCGCCGACGGGACGCGGGTCGTCGCTGACCACGATGACCCCACACCGTCGTTCGTTGTCGTTGGTGGTGGCGATGGCGAGCAGCCGGTAAGGCGCACCGGCCGCGTCGGTGCCGGTGGCCGAGACCTCGACACCATCGGCCAACACCGCCGCCACGACCGGCGCGAGCGTGGCCGGATCGACCCCACCGTCGCCGGCCCGGAACACCGGCCCCGCCTCGCCGTACACCACCACGTCGATACCGTTGGCGAGGAGGGCCTTCTCCTTCTGCACCACCTCCGCGTGGAAACGGTCCTCCCCGTCGAACCAGGCGAGGCCGTAGATCGCGAGGGCGTGCGCGCGCAGGCGCAGGTCGAGCGACGAATACTCGGACTGCCGAGACAAGCCGGCCGCGACCGCGAACAAGGCCAGGACCCCCACCACCCAGGCGACGGCGGTGCGCAACGCCACGGACCGCGCAAAGGCGGCGGAGTCAGCCGTCAATCAGGTAACCAAGGCCGCGCCGGGTCTGGATGAGGGGGGGCGCCCCCAGCTTCCGGCGTAACGACGAGACCACGACCTCGTCGACGTTGGAGCCGGGCTCGTGGGCCTCGTCCCAACACGCTTCGCGCAGCGCTTCCCGCGTCACGACCCGCCCCTTCCGGCCGCACAGGTACGCCAGGACCGCGAACTCCTTGGCGCGCAGCGGGAGCAGGATGCCGCCGCGGCGCACCTCGGCGCGTCCGTAGTCCAGTTCGAGATCCGCGACGCGCACCATCTGGCTCACGGTCGCCGGCGCCCGGCGGGCGATCACCGCCACGCGCGCGAGCAGTTCGTCCATCGCGAAGGGCTTGACGAGGTAGTCGTCGGCGCCCGCTTGCAGGCCGTCCACCCGCGCCTGCACCGCGTCGCGCGCGGTGAGCATCAACACCGGCACCGAGGACGCCCCCCGGCGCCACCGGCGCAGCGAGAGCAGGCCGTCACCGTCGGGGAGACCGCGATCGAGCACGACGAGCCCATAGGTGTGGAGGTCGAAGCAGACCTCGGCCTCCCGACGGTCCTCGGCGGCGTCCACGGCGTGTCCGACGGCGCGGAGACGCCGGACCACGGCTTCCCGGAGCTCCGTCTCGTCCTCGACCACCAGGATCCGCATCGGCGGATGCTACCTGATTTCAACGCCCCCTCCGGGAGATCAGGTAGATGTCAGCTTCGGTTGGTACGGTGTAGTGGACTGGAGACCCGACATGTCCTACCCCCTCAATGGCTTCCGCCTCTCGCTCCTGCTGCTCGCCGCGACCGTCGGCTGCACCGCCGACCCTACCCCCGTGGACCCCACCGACACGGACGCCGACGCCGACGCCGACGCCGATGCGGACACCGATGCCGATGCGGATGCGGACACCGACACCGACACCGATGCGGACACCGACACCGACCCCGTCTCGGGCATCCGAGTGCCCGCCGAGTGGGAGCCGCAGGCGGCCGTGTGGCTGCAATGGCCGCAGATCTTCGAGTCCACCTACGAGCCGGCCTACGCCAAGATCGTCGCCGCGATCCTGGACCACGAGGACGTCCACGTCCTGGTCAACGACAACCGGACCCGCTCGTCGGCCGAATCGAAGCTCGCCTCCGAAGGCGGGCTCAGCGAAGCGGTCATCGGCGGCGGCGCCAGCGCGGCCGGCTTCCACATCACCTGGCACGACATCGCCAACGACAGCGCGTGGATGCGCGACAACGGCCCGGTGTACGTGGTCCAGGACGGGGAGGTGCGCATCCAAGACTGGGGCTTCGACGCCTGGGGCGGCGCCTTCGGCGACCACATCCCGTTCGCCGCCGACGACGCCGTCCCGGTGGCCGTCGGGGACTACCTGAGCATGCCGGTGGACATGGTGGACATCGTGCACGAGCGCGGCAACCTCGAGTTCAACGGCACCGACACCGTCATCCTGAACTGGACGGTCATCGGCGACGAGGCGCGCAACCCCGGCATCACCCGCGACGAGGTGATCACCGCGATGCAGACCCGCTTCGGCGTGACCCGGGTGGTGCTGATCGAGGGCGCGCCGTCGGGAGACCTCACCGGCGGACACGTCGACGGTATCGCCCGCTTCATCGACACGAACCGGGTCGTGGTCGGCGACTGCAGCGACGCCAGCGTGTGTCAGCCCGGAGACCGCGACGACCAGGTCTTCGACAACGCCGCCACCGCGCTCGCCGACACCGGCCTGGAGGTGATCCGCTGGCCGTTCGAGACCACCGTGACCTACCGCGGCACCGACTTCGACACCGACTACATGAACTGGATCGTCGGGAACGGCTTCGTGGTCGCGGTCGGCTTCGGCGACGCCACCGCCGACGCGAACGCCAAATCCCAGCTCGAGGCTTGGTTCCCGGGGCGGGAGGTGACCGTGATCGAGATGTTGGCGTCCTGGTACGCAGGCGGTGGGGCCCACTGCCACACCAATGACCAGCCGGCGAGGTAGGTTGTGCCCATGAAGCCCATCGTCGCCCCGCCACCCGCCGCCCTGTGGACCATGCGCGCCGCAGGGGCGTTCATGCTCGCCGTCGCCGCCGCCGGTCTCGTCCTCACCGTGACCGGACACACCCTGCGCGGTCACCCCTACGCCGAGACCACGCTGGGCATCCTCGGGCTCACGACCCTGCTAGGGACCCTCCCGGCGGCGGCGGGCGGGCGCGCCACCGTCATCTTCCGGGTCTGTGCCGCGGTCCTCGGCGGGGTCAGCGCCGTCCTGTGGGTGATGTCGGCGGTGCGGGCGTTGTAGGGCACGCCGCTTGCCCGGTAGACCGCGGGTGTCTACCCACTCCCATGCTCGCCCTCCTCGGCTCCCTGCTCGGCTTCACCGGCGTCGTCGGCCTCGTGGGCTGGGTCACCTCCACCCCCGGCCACACCGGGCCGGGGATGCCCCACTTCGACGGCAGGAAGTTCCACAACCTCGAGCCCACCCGGCGCGCCCCGAGTGAGGTGATGCGCGGGATCGCGACCTGGACCCGCGGCGCCTGGAACCTGGGCCCGGTCCCGGCCGCGGAGCGCCCTCCCGAGCGCGTCCAGAACGGCATCCGGGTGACGATGGTGGGGCACGCCACGGTGCTGGTGCAGATGGACGGCGTCAACCTGCTCACCGACCCGGTCTGGTCGGTCGCCGCGGGCCCCCGCGGCTGGATGGGGCCGCGCCGTCGCCGCCCGCCCGCCCTGCCGCTGGACGCGCTCCCGCCCATCGACCTGGTCCTCCTCTCCCACAACCACTACGACCACCTCGACGTCCCCACCCTCGTGGCGTTGCACCAGAAACACCGTTGCACCGTGGTGACACCGCTGGGAAACGCCGCCTACCTGCGCCGGTTCGGGATCGACGCGGTCGAGTTGGACTGGTGGGGCAGCAGCCTGCAGCGAGGTTTGGCTGTCACCTGCGTGCCCGCCCAACACTTCTCCGGGCGTGGCTTGTTCGATCGCGATCACTCCCTGTGGGGCGGGTTCGTGGTGGAGGGGCCCGCGGGTCGGGTGTACTTCGCGGGGGACACCGGCTGGGGTAGCCACTTCGCCGAGATCGGGGAGCGGTGCGGCCCACCCGACGTGGCCTTGTTGCCCATCGGCGCGTTCCGACCGCGCGCGATCATGCGTCCCGTCCACACCGACCCCGAGGAGGCGGTGCGGGCCCACCGCGCGCTGGGCGCCGTCCGGTCGGTGCCCATCCACTTCGGCACCTTCGCGTTGGGCGCCGATGGCCCCGACGAGGCGCTCACGGGGCTGGCGGCGGCGCGGGTGCAGCACGGGGTGGCGGAGGAAGCCTTCGCGGAGCTGGCGCACGGGGCGAGCCTGGTCGTCCGCGTTATCGATCGGGAATGCGACCCGGCCCGATCGTCCCTGCCATCCTGATCGGGGCGGTCTGCGGGGCCGCCGAGGCATCCCCCCGGGTGCTCCTGCTCCCCGACGGCACGCCAGTCGGGTTTGCCACCGACGTCCGCCCCGTTTCCTGGCAGGAAGACACGGAGGGGCGGTGGCAGGCAAACCTGCGGGCCAGCCGGGACGGTGGGGCGGTGGTGTTCACGGTGGGCGAGCGTGTCGAGACCGCGCCCGTTCCGAGCCCCGGCGCCATTGTCGTCTCCGAGTTGGATCTGTTGACCGCCTCGGGCGCGCCCCTGGCGGTCCTCTACTGTCCCGAGGTGGAGCTGCTCGGGGCGGATGGGACGAAGCAGGCCGTCCGCGCCTTCCTGGACGGGGGGATAATCCTGGAGGGTCAGGTGGCGTCGGTGCCCGGCCCGGTGGGGTGGGGAAACTGTCCCGCGCGGCTCACCGCGGGCGACGAGGCGCCGTCCCACTGGCTCCGGGCGGACCGCAGGGCCACGGACCGGGTCTCCCTTACCGGGAGCGTCTGGTGGGACGCGGACGGACGCGGTTGCGAACGCTGGACCTTCGCGCCCACTGCCTCCGGATTTCGCCTGCAGCACACCGTCCGTACGCACACCTCCGGCGGAGGCCTCTACGAGCTGACCCGCTTCCATCCCCTCTCCTCGGTCGACGGTGCCTGGATCATGGGGTCCGATGGGCAGGAGCTGCGTTGGATCCGCGCGCCGAAGGACGGTTCCTCCTCGTCGCCCGGGCAGACCTGGTTGGGCATCGAATGGCCGCTGGTGTTCGTGGAGGCGGACGCGCACGCGTTGCGCTGGGTGGTGGCGTCGGGCCCGGTCACCCGGCACCACCCGGACGACGCGCAGACGTGGGCGCGGAGTCGGGGGGGGTGTGGGGCCGGCATCGCGCCAACCTGACTTCGCGTCCCGACATCAGTACCCTACCGGGTAGCCACCGCCGTTCCACCACCGGTACACACCGCCGGAGTCCACCGCGACGTGCTGGCTGTCGTCGTCCATGTAGTTCGTGCGCGCAACCAGCCAGTCACCGGCGTACCATCCGAAGATGACCTGTTCCAGCTCCCGACCGTGTCGGTTCGTCGCATACGCCGAATACCCATAATACTCCGGCGCATAATACTCTTTCTCGTGGAACTCGATGTACCCCTCGGCGTCCGCCTGCTCCTCGATCAGGCTGCAATCGCCGTTCCAACCGATCCCGGTCCCATCGAGCGCGAACGCCCACTCACAATCCGGGCATCCGTCCGGGGCCGGGCCCAGGTACACATACTGCTCCATGAGCTCACAGATGAGCTCACCCTCCTTGTTACGCCACCGCAGCCCGACCTTCCCGGACACGAACGCGCCGTCCTTTACCGTGACCTCCCGTTCATTGAACTCCCACGCGGTGCCAAGGCTGGTGGTCGTGTCGACATCCGTGTCACCGTCGGCGTCGGTGTCGCCGTCGGCGTCTCCGTCCGCATCGGAATCGGTGTCGGTGTCCGCATCGGTGTCGGTCTCCGTGTCGGTGACCTCGGTGGGCGTGGTGTCCACGGGGGCGGAGTCCTTCGCGCCGGGGCCCTGCGTGCAGGACAGGGTGAAGGGGAGAAAGAACATCGGCTACCTCATACCCCGGTCGCGAGCGGAGACCTGCCTTCGCGTCCCGACATCAGTACCGCACCGGGTAACCACCACCGTACCACCAGCGGTACACCCCGCCCGAGTCCACCGCGACGTGCTGACTGTCGTCGTCCATGTAGTTGGACTGGCCACGAAACCAATACCCACGTTGGTAGGTCCAGATCACCTGCCGCATGGGACGCCCCCCGCTGCCCGTCCCGTAGGCGGTGTACCCATAATACTCCGGCGCATAGTACTCCTTCTCGTGGAACTCGATGTACCCCGGGATGTCCGCCTCTTTCTCGATCAGGCTGCAATCGCCGTTCCATCCGATTCCTGTCCCGTCCATCGCGAAGGACCACTCACAATCCGGGCATCCGTCCGGGGCCGGGCCGAGCAACGTGTACTGCTCCATCAACTCACAGATGAGCGCACCCTCCTTGTTACGCCAGCGCAGCCCGACCTTCCCGGACACGAACGCGCCGTCCTTCACCGTGACCTCGCGCTCGTGAAACTGCCAGGCTGTACCGAGGGCCGTGGTGGTGTCGACATCCGTGTCACCGTCGGCGTCGGTGTCGCTGTCGGCGTCTCCGTCCGCATCGGAATCGGTGTCGGTGTCCGCATCGGTGTCGGGCTCCGTGTCGGTGACCTCGGTGGGCGTGGTGTCCACGGGGGCGGAGTCCTTCGCGCCGGGGCCCTGCGTGCAGGACAGGGTGAAGGGGAGAAGGAACATCAGCTACCTCGGCACGACCCCGGTGGCGTACCGGAGAGTCAGGTTGGTGGTTTCGAGCCAGACGAGGTGCAAGGCGCCGCCCCCGGTGCAGAAGCCGGGGAAGAGGGCGTTGGAGCGCACATCTTCGCCGGTGCCGGGGACCTCGAAGTAGCCGGCGTCCGTGGGCACGGCCCAGGTGGGCGTCCCGGACGACCCGGAGACGTAGGCCCCGTTCTGGATGGGATTGGACAAGGTGTCCCGGCGGCCCTCCCAGACGCCGAACACCCGGCAGTCGTCGTGTTCGAGGTGGACGAAGAAGTGGTACTGCACGCCGGATGGCAACCCTGGCGGAGCCATCGCTCCACCCATGGTCCACATGGACAAACTCCCGAGCGACGAGACCCGCGGTTGTGGCAACTGGGTCCCTCGGTCCCTCCTCCAATACCCCACCATGCTCCGCCCATCGGGGAGCGCCAGGGCGCAGGGGTCGGATGCCTCCAGCGTCTCCTTCGGGTACCCGGCGAGGGTGGTTCGCGAGACGCTCGACCACCCGCCCCTGGGCCGGACGTTCGCCACCGCCGCCATGACCCCCTTGGACTGGTTCCCGGCCCCACCCTGGAGCACCGCCCGCCACGCGATGACGACACGCCCGTCGCTCTCGGAGATGGACGCCATGTCCTTCGAGCGGACCACGCCGCCGACGGTCTGCCAGGCGTCCACGAGCTGGGACACCCTCCCGAACACCTCTCGAAAGTAGACGTTGGTCTCCTCCGCGGAGGAGGCGCCGGGCTCCTGCCCGGAGTACACGAGGAGCGGCGTGCCCGCCGAAGCGCTCCACACAATCGAAGGCAAGGCACACTGCAGCTCGCGGGAGGTCTCGTCAACCAGGTCCCAGCGCGCGCTACTCGGCAAGTCCAGGTCGCCGCGACCGGAGGCGGGGGACCACGTCAAGCGGAGCGTCGCGATACTTCGCGCCCCGTTGTTGAGGCGACGCTGGACCGCGATGTAGAAGTCAGTGCCATCCGTGGCGATCGCCGGCCTGGAGAGCACCTGCCCGAAGCTGCTCGGATCGGCCCCGAACAACCGCGTCAGGTCCGGGCCAACTCCCAGCGAGACCGTGGACCAGGTCCCCGTTTCCGGGGCGTAGAGGTGCACCACGAGGCCGCCGGAGAGCCCCGTGCGGGCGTAGACCACCGCCACCACCCCATCCGATTCCCGCCGGACGATCCATCGGGCGTTCTGGAGGCAACAGTCGAAGTCGGACGCGGAGGGGAGGGTGGCGAGGGTGGTGGGAGCGGACCAGGTGGGCTGGGGCGCCCCCTTTGCGCACGGAGTGAGCCGACCACCGGATCCCAAGCCGAGGCCCGGCCCCACCAGGCGTCCCGCCCCCGACTGGCCTGGGGCCCCGCGAAGACCCGCGCCCGATGGTGACCGCGGGCCCGCCGGGGGCACCACGGGCGTCCCCGGTCGGATCACCAGCCGAGGCGCCTCGGGCTCCCCCTGGAACCCGGGCCGTATAACCACGCCCACCCGCGGGCCCTTCGGAGCAGGCGCCACGACGACCCCGCCCGCACACCCGCACTCGGACGTGGCTCCCGGCGCGACGGGGTAGACCCCGGACCTGACCATCTCAGTTGGTCCGGGCCATGCCGCGCACGGAGAACGTGGCCGCCGTCGCGGTGACCAGGGTGGCCTTCCACCGGACGAAACGCAGCAGGCCGGCGAAGTTCTTCTTTTCCTGGAAGTTGACCGCGCTCGACGCGGTGAAGGACGCCACCGTCAGCCAGACGTCCTCGCTTTCCATCGACATCCCCGTGATGAGCTCAACCGTGAGGTTTCCCGGCGTGCCCTCGAAGCCCGTGATCCAGAGCACCAGATCGAGCTGGTCGATGGCCGAGACATCCACTGCCTGGCTCAACGTCTGCTTTGTGGTCCCGGTGGTTACGCGGACCACCCCGTCCGTCACCCAGATTTCGCTCGCCATCTTGCAACTCCCTGCGTTGATGAAGAGCGCCCGATGAAGAGCGCCCGATGAAGAGCGCCCGATGAAGAGCGCCCGATGAAGAGCGCCCGATGAAGAGTACCACATCTTCCGCGGTCCGCAACACGCGGTTCAGAATTCTCCGTCGGCCGGTCCGCCGTCGGCGACGCCACCGGCGCGTGGTTCGTGGACACTTCGACGATCGTTGGGCCGTAGGCGGAATTTCGTGCGAGACTGAGGAATGGTCTGGCCCTTGCTCTTGGCGTGCGCGTCGCAGGCACCGCCCTCCGAGAACGGGGCAGCGGTGTCGGCCGAGGTCTGCGACGGCGTGGACAACGACGGCAACGGCCTGGTGGACGACGACGACCCGAGTCTGGATCCGGAGGGCGGGGTCCTCGTCTACGACGACTACGATGGGGATGGCCATGGTCACCGGACCAACACGCCTCGCCGGGTTTGTGATCCGGCCGGACGGCCGGTTGGCGCGGACGACTGCGACGACACGAACCCCTCGGTGTTTCCAGGCGCGCAAGAGGTGTGTGACTCGCACGACAACGACTGTGACCAGTTGACGGACCGCGACGATCCGAGCTGTGACCACACCACCGTACGCGTCGGCTACCTTGACGAAGACGGGGATGGGTACGCGGGCACGCCCGTGCTCGTGTGTGGCTCCCAACCCGACGCGTCGGGCAGTGCGGACGACTGCGACGACTCGTCTCCCGAAGTGCATCCCGGCGCGTTGGACTTGTGCGACGGCGTGGACGACACGTGCCAGGGCAGCGAGGTCGGCTGTCTGGGCGCCAGGGAGATCCTCGGGACCTACGTGGCAACGGGCGCCACCGTCGCGTCCGCGGCCTTCGGGTCGGATGTGGCGGGGAGTTGGGTTGCCCTCGGGGTCCCGTCGGCGGGTGAGTCCCACGACGGATTGGAGGAGGGGGTCGCGTACGTGCTTCCAATCCCTACCCAGGACGTCGACGCATCAACGGTGGCCACAGCCACGGTCTCCGGCGACGCGACGGTCCAGGGGATAGGGGCACTTCTCCGCTCGCGTGGCGACCTCGACGGCGACGGCTTCGCCGACCTGCTCGCCGTGAGGCAGACCTGGGAATCGCACGGTCGCCACAACGTGGGGGACGGGGGCGTCTCCCTGTTTCGGGGCCCCCTCACTGGGGATCTGCAACCGCAGTGGACCTTCGAGAACGTCGAATCCTTCTCGTCCGTAGAGGCGGGAGCGGACATCACGGGTGACGGGCGGCCGGACGTCGTCGTCGGCGGCGGCCTCGTCGACGAGACCTACCACAGCACGTACGGCGTCGCCCTGCTCGACGCGACGTCCATCGGCTCCCTCGGGCCCGTCGACGTTGCGACCCTCCTCGAGGTCTACGCCGAAGGCGTCCTGCTCCACCCGGACATGGATGGGGACGGCCTCGCGGACCTGATCCTCGGCACGTATGACGGCACTGTGGCGGTGCAGGGCCCGATCGAACCCGGATCCGTCTGGTCGGATCTGGCCCCCGTCACCCTCGACGCTGAGTACAGCGGCAACGTCGTCCTGCTTCCCGATCTCGACGGGGATGGGGTGGCGGAGGTAGCGGCATACGGCGCCGGAGTCGCGGTGATCTCCGGCCGCGGCGGTCGGCGCGCCACCTTCACCTTTGACAGCTCGGTGGTCGCGGTGCCCGTCGACGACCTCGACGGAGACGGGGTGTCCGAGCTCGCGTTCGGCGCCAAGCGGGCGGGCATCGCCGCCGACTCGGCCGGAGCGGTGTGGATCTTCCGCGGTGCCGCTGAGGGCACGTACGTGCAGGACGACGCGCTCACGGGTCTGCTGGGAACCCGCGAAGATCAGGTCCTCGGCTCCGCCCTCGCCTGGACCCCCGGCACCCTCGTGATCGGCGACGCCACGGGGGCGTGGTTCGTCGATACCGCTACGATTCTCGTGCCTTAGTCCGAATTTGGGGGAGACTGAGGAATGGTCTGGGCCTTCCTCTCGGCGTGCATGCCTCGGTGGGAACCGGTGTCGGCCGAGGTTTGCGACGGCGTGGACAACGATGGCGACGGGTTGGTGGACGACGACGACCCGAGTCTGGATCCGGAAAGTGGTACCTGGGCGTTCGTGGACGCCGACCAGGACGGGTTCGGCGCGCGCAGCGAGAAGAACGAGCGCCGGTGCAGACCCGGCGACCGGTCTACCAACGCCGACGACTGCGACGAGGCCGACGCAGCCATCCACCCGGGTGCCGTCGAGATCTGCGACGACAAGGACAACGACTGCGACGGCCTCGAGGACCAGCTCGACCCCGGGTGCGTGCTGGCTGACATGCGCTATACCTACCGCGACGAGGACCAGGACGGCTTCGGCGGAGCGCCGTTTTTCGCGTGTGGCACCGGCGGGTAGACTTCAGACACGCCCGGGGATTGCGACGACTCCGCGGCGGATACCTTTCCGGGGGCGTTCGACCTCTGTGACGGCGTCGACAACGCGTGTCAAGGGGACGAAGCCGGCTGTGTGCCGGCAGCACGCCTCGAAGGGCCGTACCTCACCGCCGGCGACTCCGTGCACTCGGCGGCGTTCGGCGCCGGTGCCACCGGCACGTGGGTCGGGCTCGGCCTCCCCGAGTCCGGCGCACTGAAGGAAGGCCTCCCTGCGGGTTCCGTTTACCTGCTAGAGATCCCGCGCGGGGACGGGGAGGTGACCTCCGGGGCGACCGCCTGGCTCTCCGGAGACGAAGACCGCCAAGGCACCGGGCACGACACCCGATCCCCCGGGGACGTCGACGGAGACGGGCTCGACGACCTCCTGGTCATGTCGTGGGTGAACTACGAATGGCGCGGGTCCATCACCGAGGGGACCGTATCGCTGATCCTCGGCCCTCTCTCTGGATCGCTGCACCCCCAGTGGACCCTCGACGCCGAGGCCTCCTGCCAAGACATGGACGCCGGCCTCGACGTCACGGGTGACGCCCTGCCGGACATCGTGATCGGCGGCGGCCTCGTGTACTGGGGGTACTACCCGTCCGGGGTCGCGATCCTCGACGCCAGCCAGAATGGCGGATTCTCGCCCTGGGACGCACCGACGCTCCTCGAGGTGGACGCGCCTGGAGTCGCGCTCCACCCGGACATGGACGGGGACGGCCTCGCGGACCTGATCCTCGGCACGGATGACGGCACTGTGGCGGTGCAAGGCCCGATCGAACCCGGATCCATCTGGTCGGAGCTCACCCCCCTCACCCTCGACCCTGACTACACCCGCGACCTCGTCCTGCTTCCGGATCTCGACGGGGATGGGGTAGCGGACGTAGCGGCGTACGTCGCCGAGGGCACCGCCGGAATCGCGGTGATCTCCGGCCGCGGCGGGCGGCGCACTACCTTCGCGCTCGGCTCGTCGTCTGCTTTGCCCATCGATGACCTCGACGGTGACGGCCTGCGCGAGCTCGCAATCGGCGCGGACTGGTCGGACATCACCGACGAGCAGGCCGGGGCGGTGTGGATCTTCTCCGGCGCCGCCACGGGCACGCTCACGGAGGACGATGCACTCACGGTGCTGCTGGGAACCAGCGAAGATCAGGTTCTTGGCTCCGCCCTCGCCTGGACCCCGGGCACCCTCCTGATCGGCGACGCCACGGGCGCGTGGTTCGTCGATACCTCTACGATACTCGTGCCTTAGTCCGAATTCGTGCGAGACTGAGGAATGGTCTGGCCCTTGCTCTTGGCGTGCGCGTCGCAGGCACCGCCCTCCGAGAACGGAGCAGCGGTGCCGATCGAGGTCTGCGACGGCGTGGACAACGACGGCGACGGGTTGGTGGATGACGACGACCCGAGTCTGGATCCGGAAAGTGGTTTCCTCGTCTCCTACGACATCGACCTGGACAGCTACGGCGCGGGCGTCGTCCAGACGCGTCGAAGGTGCGATCCTGTCGGAATGGCCATTGTCGACGGCGACTGCAACGACCGCGACCCGGCTGTATTCCCCGACGCCCCAGAGGTGTGCAACGGAGTGGACGACGACTGCGACGGGTTGACGGACGCCGACGATTCGAGCTGTGACCTGACGACCATCCACCTCGCAGCCCTCGACGTGGACGAGGACGGCTACGCGGGGACTCCCTTCATGCTGTGCGGGCCCCACGAGGCGTCCGACGCCACGCCGGGCGACTGCGACGACGCCTCCGCAGACGTCTACCCCGGCGCGTTGGACTTGTGCGACGGCGTCGACAATGCCTGTGAAGGCAGCGAGGCCGGGTGTGTCCGCCACGCGGTTCTCGCCGGGCCTTACGTGAGTGCGGGCGCCGCAGTGACGAGCGCGGCGTTCGGGACGGACGCGACGGGAAGTTGGGTCGCAATCGGGTCTCCCGAGGCCGGCGACTACTACGGCGGGCTGACCGGGGGCTTCGCCTACGTGATGGGGCTGCCCAGTCAGAGTGTCGACGCCGCATCGGTGGCCACGGCGACGATCGACGTCCACGCATCCCAAAGCACAGGGACGGGGGCCCTGGTCCGCTCCCCCGGAGACCTCGACGGGGACGGTGTGGCCGACCTCCTGGTCGAGGGGCGGCTCACCTACAGCCACCGCGGTTACGGCGAAGACGAAGGCAACGTCTCGCTGTTCCTGGGCCCCCTGGAAGGGGAGCTCGAGTCGGTGTGGGCGTTCGAAGGCCAGCAGGCCTGTAGCGACGTCGACGGCGGTCCGGACATCACCGGAGACGCCCAACCCGACGTCGTACTCAGCGGCCGTCTCGTGGAATGGACCTCCTATGAGCTTTACGGGGTCGTCATCCTTGACGCCACCGCCGAGGGCTCGCTTGGCCCGGACGACGTCCCGACGTTCCTCGAGGTCAGCGCCAACGGAATCCTCCTTCACCCCGATCTGGACGGCGACGGGCAGCCTGATCTGGTCCTGGGGACGTCGGAGGGAACTCTCGCCGTTTCCGGCCCGATCGTCCCCGGCTCCGCGTGGTCGGACCTGGCGCCCATCCCGTTGGACGACACGCCCAGCGGGGACCTCGTCCTCCTCCCCGATGTCGACGGGGACGGCGTTCTGGACGTCGCCGCACAAACGGGCCGAACCGTCGTGATTTCCGGTCGAGGAGGCCGGCGCGCCGAGTTGGCGTCGGACGGCGGCTCGAACACGGCTACCGCCATCGACGACCTGGATGGCGACGGGCGCGCCGAGATCGCGGTGGGCCACTGGGTCGCGGACCTCGCCGTGAGCGGGACTGGTGCGACCTGGATTTTTTCCGGCGCCGCCGAGGGAACCGTGATCAACAACGATGCCCTGGCCCTCCTCCCGGGCAGCGAAGAGTACCAATACCTCGGCTCCGCCCTCGCCTGGACCCCCGGCACCCTCGTGATCGGCGACGCCACGGGGGCGTGGTTCGTCGACACGTCTACGATTCTGCCACCGTAACGGCCGACGTCCCCCGCACCAGGATCACCAGCGACACCATCGTGCACGCGACCATGGGCACGAGAAGCGCGGCCACCAGGGCCTCGG
>JAYVAS010000270.1:0-2295 GCA_043750895.1 Pseudomonadota bacterium | reverse complement strand
CCGGACAGGTCGGTGAGGAGGGGGCTGTCCATGAGCTCCAGGTCTCCTTCCACGACGCCAGAGGGAGGGGTGGCGGTGACCGAGACCAGGGAGTCCCCGCTGGCCGAGAACCCAAGGAGGTTGACCAGGGACGGCGGCGTGGAGAGGCTGGTGAGCTGGTGGTTGCGGATGCTGCTGAGGTGCGCCGACTCGAGGCTGGCAAGGGGGCCGAAAGTGGTGAAGCTCTCCTCGAAGTTCGCGACATACAGCCACTCCGTCGAACGCAGCGAGTCCAACCCATCGAGCGAGTCGAGCTGACTGGGGTAGAGGCCGTCGCCCCCCGCAAAGATGGAGAGCCCCGTTGGCGCCTCCTCCAGGTTCTCCAGGCCGCGCAAGCTCGTGAGGGTGTCCCCATACACCACGAGCGTCGGTACCGAGCGCATTCCCTGCAGCCCGTCCAGGTCCGTCAGCAGCAAATCCCCGAACCACGTGCTCCCTGTCCAAGTCGCGACGTTGGAGAACGCGGCGAGGGAGGTGATCGGGCTGTCGAAGATCTGTAGATCCCCCACCGTCGTGACCCGGGAGAGCGCCGAGATGTCGGACAACATCGGGTTGCTTTGGATGAGCCATGACCCTTCCAAGCTGGTGATGTGCTCCAGGCCGGCGAGGGAGGTGAGGTTGGGGTTGTCGTTGATGGCCACACCTCCGTTCACGTAGTCGCCTGGATCTATCTCACACAGGCAGAAGAATGTGGTAAGATCCACCGCGGTTACGTTCTCGACGCTGAAGTTGCCCAGTACGCCGTCGTATTCGTCGCAGAAGTTGGCGAAGGTGGAAAGTTCCTCGTCGTCATGGATGTAGATGTAGGTCGGATACCAATTGTCCACCACACACGCGTCCATCCCGTCGCAATCCTGATCCAACCCATCGTCTGGCACGTCCTCGGCGCCGGGGTGGGTGGTGCCGTCGGCGTCGTCGCAGTCGTCGGGGGCGGGGTAGCCATCCCCGTCGGCATCAGCCGTGGTTCCGATGGTAGTGCTGTCGTCCGGCAGGGTGGTGCTGTCCGAGTCCGCCACCGTGGTGGAACCACCCACCGCGCCCGACTCACTGCCTTTGTGCGGATCGGTGCACGCGAGCAGGAGGACGAGGAGCGGGCTCACCGCCATGCCCCGGGCCGCCAATGCAGCTCCCCAGGCCGCGTCCCCTTCGTGCCGGGCTCGGGGGTGATGTAGAGGAGCCGGGGTGCGCCGCCGCTGGCCACCACGCAGGGGAAGGAGCCTGGGTCCCCAGTGTCCGGCGTGAGATCGGTCAGGTTTCCCAACGGGGTCCAGGTGCCGAGGGTGGCCAGGGCGCAATAGGCGCCAAAGGGGGTCTGGGGGTTGCCAGGGCCGCCCGCTTGCTCCTCCCAGACCACGAGACACAGCCCCGACGCCTCGTCGATGCAGGCGTTGGCGAAGTTCTGGACATAACCCGACGCGACGGGTGCCACCTGAACCTCGCTCGACCACGCGCTCGTTACCGGATCGGAGTTGTAGCGGCTACACACGCTTGATCCGGTCCCCGGTGCGGAGTAGAACACCAGGAAGACGCCGTCGTTGGTGGCCACCACGCAGGGATCGCGGCACTCCGTAGACCCGCCGATGTCCACCTCGGGCGCGGCCGAGAAGTCCGGGAGCGGCCGCAAGTCGGCGACGCGCATCGATTTGCCGAGCACGCGTTTGTACCGGTCGGCCTCCACGTATTGCACCCTCCATACCACAGTGACCGTGGGCCCGTTGGGGTCCCCTTCGCCGCTCACCGCGATGCTGGCGAAGTCGGCGCTGTCATACGTGTACGTCGTGGACCCGTCCACGTAGTCGTCGGGCGCGCTCACCTGGCTGGGCGGCGTCCATTCGCCGTTGGCGGGGCGCACGGACATGTAGATGTTCGTATCCCCGGCCGCGTTCTCCGCGGCGAACACCAGCCACGCGTTACACGCGGAGTCCATGGTCAGGCAGGGCCGAGACGGCCGCACCAGCCCACCCAGGGCCCCGAGATCCACCTCAGCCCAGGGAGTGCCGGTGCTATCGGGGCCGCGGTACGAAGCCCAGAGCTCGGCGACCGGGGTCGTGTTCCCCATCCACGCGATGGCCACGGCGAGCCGCCCCGAGGGGTGGCGCTTCGCGGCGATGCAGGGGTACCCCGACGAATCGGCCGACCCCGCGGTGGTGGTGTGCCTGAGCGACCAGGTGGCCGAAGACGAGGGACTCCCGATGGAGCGCCCCACGACGTTCACCCGGCGGGGCGATGTCTCCTCGGCGTAGACCACCAGCGCGC
>JAYVAS010000269.1:0-2316 GCA_043750895.1 Pseudomonadota bacterium | reverse complement strand
CCGGACAGGTCGGTGAGGAGGGGGCTGTCCATGAGCTCCAGGTCTCCTTCCACGACGCCAGAGGGAGGGGTGGCGGTGACCGAGACCAGGGAGTCCCCGGTAGCCGAGAACCCAAGCAGGGTGACCAGGGACGGCGGTGTGGAGAGGCTAGTGAGCTGGTGGTTGCGGAAGCTGTAGATGTCGGCCGTCTCAAGGCTTGGCAGCGGGCCGAAACTCGTGAGGCTCTCTTGGAAGTCCGCGATCGTCAGTTCCCCAGCGACGCGCAGCGAGCCCAACCCGTCGAGCGATTCGAGTTGGCTGGCGTCGGGACCGCCGGCCAGGCCGCCGAGGAACAGGTACCCAGTCGCCTCCTCCAGGTTCTCCAGGCCATAGAGGCTGACGAGGGCGTCACTTTGTACCGACAGACCCTGCACCGCGCGCATTCCCTGGAGCCCGTCCAGGTCGGTCAGCGGTAGCTCCGCGAACTGGACGAGCCCGGTCCACGTCGTGACGTTGGAGAACACGTTGAGCGACGTGACCGGACTGTCGAAGATCTGAAGTTGCCCGACCGCCGTGACCCGCGAGAGCGCCGAGATGTCGGACAGGCTCGGGTTGTCCTCGATGAGCCACCACCCGTCGATGCGGGTGATGTGCTCCAGGCCGGCGAGGGAGGTGAGGTTGGGGTTGTCGGTGAGGAATAACCCTCCCCCTTCGTAGGCGTATGGATCCACCTCACACAGGCAGGAAAACATGGTGAGGTCTGTCGCGGTAACGTTCTCGACGGTGAAGCCGCCCCGGACGCCGTCGTACTCCTCGCAGAAGTCGGCGAAGGTGGCAAGTTCCTCGTCATCCTGAATGTAGATGTAATTGGGATACCAATTGTCCACCACACACGCGTCCATCCCGTCGCAATCCTGATCCAGCCCATCCTCAGGCACGTCGTCAGCACCGGGGTGGGTGGCGGCGTCCCCGTCGTCGCAGTCTTCAGGGGCGGGGTAGCCATCCCCGTCGGCATCGGCCGTGGTTCCGGTGGTGGTGCTGTCGTCCGGCAGGGTGGTGGTGTCCGAGTCCGCCACCGTGGTGGAATCACCCACCGCGCCCGACTCACTGCCTTTGTGCGGATCGGTGCACGCGAGCAGGAGGACGACGAGCGGGCTCACCGCCATGCCCCGGGGCGCCAGTGCAGCTCGCCGATCCCTTTAGCACCAGGCGTGATGTAGAGGAGCCGGGGTGCTCCGCCGCTGGTCACCACGCAGGGGAAGGAACCTTCCTCCCCGGCCAAGTACGCGGTGAGGTCGGTCAAGTTCCCCAGCGGGGTCCAGGTGCCGAGGGTGGCCAGAGCGCAGTAGGCGCCGAACGGGGTCTGCGGGTCGGCGCCCCCCTCCGTCTCCTCCCAGACCACGAGACACAGCCCGGACGCCTCGTCGATGCAGGCGTTGGCGAAGTTCTGAACGTAGCGCTTGGTGAACGGCGCGACCTGCACTTCGCTGGACCACGCGTTCGTGACCGGGTCGGAGTTGTAACGGCTACACACGCTCGAGTCGGTGTTGGGCGCGGAGTAGAACACCAGGAACACCCCGTTGTCGGTGGCCACCACGCAGGGGTCCCGGCACTCCGTGGATCCGCCGAGGTCGACCTCAGGCGCACCGGAAATGTCCAACCCCGCCGTCCGCACGTTGGCCACCCGCATCGACTTGCCGAGCACGCGCTTCTGCGTGCCGGGGCCGTAGTCCACCCTCCACACCACCGTGACCGTGGGCCCTTTGGGGTCGGCCGCGCCGCTCACCGCGATGCTGGCGAAGTCGGCGCTCTCGTACGTCAGGGTCCGGGCCCCGTCTACGTAGTCGTCCGGGGTGCTCACCTGGGTGGGAATGGACCAGTCGCCGTTGGCGGGGCGCACGGACAGGTAGATGTTCTGATCGCCGGCGGCGTCCACCGCGGCGAACACCAGCCACGCGTTACACGCCGTGTCCATGGTCAGGCAGGGGCGGAGCGGGCGCAACAGGCCGCCCAGGGCCGCGACATCCACCTCCGCCCAGGCGGTTCCGGCGGGATCGGGGCCGCGGTACGAAGCCCAGAGCTCGGCGGCCGCACCAGCCCCGTCCCCCACCCAAGCGACGGCCACGGCCAGCCTCCCCGAGGGGTGCCGCTTCGCGGCGATGCAGGGGTAGCCCACGCTGTTGTATTCCGTGCCATCGCTGGTGGCGGCCTCCGCCGACCCCGCGGTGGTGGTGTGCGTGAGCGACCAGGTGGCCGAAGACGAGGGACTCCCGATGGAGCGCCCCACGACGTTCACCCGGCGGGGCGATGTCTCCTCGGCGTAGACCACCAGCGCGC
>JAYVAS010000268.1:0-6181 GCA_043750895.1 Pseudomonadota bacterium | reverse complement strand
CGACCGGGGCCGGGCTCACAACCTCGGGCGCGGGGGCCCCACGGAGGGACCGCACCACACCCTTCACCGACGACTTCAGACGAGAGAGCATGGATACCTCAGGCTTCCGAGAAGACCAGCCGCTGTACCGGCTTGCCTTGGACGAAGTGGGACTCGACGATCTCGGCGACGTCGCTGGCCTTCACGCCGGCGTACCAGATGTTCTCTGGGTAGACGACGAGGGTGGGACCGGAACGACAGGGGCCGAGACAACTGGAGGAATTGACCTTCACGGTCTCGAACAGCTCGCGCTGCTCTACCGCGTCGGTGAGCGCCGTCAAAACATCATTACACCCGCGCTCGCCGCAGGACCCCTTGGGGTGCCCCGGGGGACGTTTGTTGGTGCAGACGAAGACGTGATGCTTCCAGGCGGGCATGGGGCGAAAACTACCCTGACGGTCCCCTTGATGTCGGTATGCGGCCCCTCAAATGTGAGCCCTTGGCCCCGATCGGCGCCGGAAAACTGCTGCTCAGGGTGGCACGAAGTGTACGCCACGGCCCTTCGCCGCCGCGCGCGCCTCTTCGGAGAGGCCCACCATGTTGTCGAGGATCGTGTGCACGCGGGGCAGGTTCGGCCGTCCGCGGAGGTACTGATCCCGCCACGCCGAGCGGGGGTACGGCAGGATGCTGGCCAGCCAGGCCGCTTCTTCCGGAAGCAGGCCACCCGGGGACTTGAGGAAGTAGACCTGGGCGGCATCGCGGGCACCGTAGATGCCCGGGCCCCACTCGACCGCGTTGAGGTACAGCTCGAGGATCCGGGCCTTGCCGAGGTCGGACTCCATCTCGACCGCGTACAGCAGCTCCCGCGCCTTCCGCGCGTAGGTTCGGGTCCCGTCGAGGAAGAGGTTCTTGGCGAGCTGCTGGGTCAGCGTGCTCCCGCCTCGCCAGACCTCGCCCCGCTCGCGGTTGTCTTCGGCCGCGGCCAGCATCCCGTCGAGGTCGTAGCCGGGGTGACGGCGGAACTGCGCGTCCTCGGCGGCGATGATCGCCATCGGCAAGAACTCGCCGGCACCCATGCGGGAGATCCATCCGCCGCTGCCCTCGCCGAAGACCCGGAGCTCGCGGCTGTCGGTCGCGGTCCGCACCATCCGCCGGAAGGGGCCGCGGTCGTACCCGGGCGGCAGCACCCCGTCGACGGCGAACCCCTCGACGGCTGGCGTGAAGCGGATCTCACCGTCCGGGAGCACGAAGACCCCCTCCCCCTCGACCGTACCGCCGATGGAGCCGCGGCGCAGCTCCGGGATGATCGCGCCGAACACCGCGTAGACGTCGGCGATCGGGGTCGCGGGAAGGCGGAAGTCGCCGCGCGCGCCCTGCCCGTCACGCGTCGCGGTGACCTCGACGGTGACGTCGCCGATGCGCACCGTGCCCGTCGCCGTCTCACCCCGAACCGTGCCCTCCGCGACCACTACCGGCAACCGCAGGGACTCTTCCGCCAGCGCCCGCGAGGTGACGGTGCACGCCGCGCAGCGCGCCGACACCGCGATGCCGTCGGCCCCGAGGCGCGCCTCCACCTCCACCTCTCCCCAGGGCGAGGCCACCGAGGCGCGGGCCACGTCGTCGATGATCTCGACGCCTTCGCCGCGTAAGGTCCGGGTCGGGAAGAGCTCGCCGGACAGGGCCGGCAAGGGCACGCCCGCGATCTGCAGCCCGTGGACCCGCACCGAAGTGACGGGAACGCCCGATGTGGCGCCCCCCTCCGCCTCCGTCTCCGCACGCACGCCGCCCGGATCGGCGACGACGTCGTAGAGGTCGACCGACCGGTCGAGGTGCACCTCGGCCCGCGCCACCGTCATCCCGCCCCGGGTGAGATCGGTCAGGCAAAGACCGGCACCGCACCACCGGGCGTCGGCGATCGTCACCCCCCGGGCCGCCCCCAGCCGCGGCACCGCCGCCGGCACGGCGTACACGGCCGCGGCAACGCCCGCCACCGCCACCAGCCCGAGCACACGTTTCACCCCAGGCCCAGGATGCGAGAGAGGGGCACGTCGATCGGGGTCGAGGCGGGCGCGAGGAAGGCATCGACGAGGTCGGCACCGGGGCTCCCCGCGGCGGTGGCCGGGCGGGTCCGATCCCGGTAGCGCACCACCACCTCCCGGAGCGTCAGCCGTGCCAACGGGATCGCCGGGAGGTAGCCGGTGGGCGACTCGGCGAGGACGCCCGCGTCCTCGAGCACCTCCAGCGCCGTCAAAACGAAGACCGGGTCACTCCCCATCTCCCGGGTCACGATCGGCTCTGCAGTGGGACCCTCGCCGGCCGCATACCGACGGGCGACCACCATCAGGCACTGGACCGCGAACAGCGCGTCCGCGTGCCGACGGGCCAGGGTCTCGCCGCCGAGGCGCCGCTCCTCGTTGGCGATGAGGTCCTCGCGCCGCTGCACCGCGTAGGCCACCTTGACCCCCGACAGCACGATCAGCCAGAGGGTGTAGAGCCAGGTGAGGAAGACGGGGAGAAAGGCCACCGAGCCGTAGAGCTTGGCGCTGAAGGACTCGCCCGAGAACAGGTCGAGGTAGAGCCCGAACACCACCTTGGCGATCTCGAAGGCGATGGCCGAGGCGAGTCCGCCCACCAGCGCCGGGACCCACTTCACCTCGGTGTCGGGGAGCGCCCGGATCGCGCCCACGAAGGCGGCCGCGGTGAGCGCGACCGGCAAGGCGAATCCGAGCCAGGCCATGCCACCGGCGTAGGTGCTGGTCACGCTGAAGCCCCCGGCGATGAGCAACGGCCCCAGCGTCAGCGTCGTGTAGAACAACACCATCCGCATCGCCCAGCTGCGCTTGGGGCGCGCGTTCCACAGAGCGTTGTACGCCTCCTCCACCGAGAAGAAGATGCGGGACGAGGTGAAGAGCACGAACACCACGCCGGCCGCGCCGAGGGCGCCGAGGCTCACGCCGCTCAGGATGTCGTCGAGCGCCAGGCGGAGCTGCAAGCGCTGATCGGCGTTGTCGGGCAGGGCCTGCACCAGCAGATCCTCGATGCGCCCCACCGCATCGGCGCCGAGCAGCCCGAGGAGGGCGAACACCAGCACCAGCAGCGGGACCATCGTGACCAGCGTCCAGTAGGCGAGCATCGCCGCCCGGACCATCACCTGATCGCGGGCCATCTCGTGCACGAGCGCGAGGCCCCACATCAACGCCCGACGGTTGACCCGATCGTGGCCGAAACGGTTGAGCAGGTGGTGGTAGACGCGGAGGACGTGTTCCAAGACGGGAGCCGGTCAGGCAGGATACCGCGGCGCGATGCAGCAGGTACGCGCCCACGTCCACCCCGGCCGCCCGTGGATCTTCGCCAACGAGGTGATCGACCCCCCGGTCGCACGCCTGGAGCCCGGTGGGGTGGTCGACGTGGTCGACGATCGGGGCCGTCCGGTGGGGCGCGGGTATGCGAACCCGCACTCCCTGATCTGCATCCGCATCGTGGCGCGCACCCCCGTGGATCTCGACGGGACCTCCCTCTACGTGGAGCGCCTCGCGGCGGCGCGGGCGTGGCGGGAACGGGCGCTCCCGGGGCGCCGGTCCTTGCGGGTCTGCGCCGGAGACGCCGACGGGCTCCCGGGGCTCGTCGTGGACCGCTACGAGGACGTCCTCGTGGTCCAGATCACCACCCTGGGGATGGACCGCCGGCGCGACCTCATCCGCGACGCACTGGTCTCCGTCTACCAGCCCGCCGGCATCGTGATCCGGGACGACATCAGCATCCGGACGCTGGAGGGGTGTGGGGGCGAGGCCGCCGTCTGGTACGGCGAAGTCCCGGCGCGCGTGGCCTTCGAAGAGTCCGGCGTGAAGCTCGCCATCGACCCCATCCACGGTCAGAAGACCGGGTTCTTCTTCGATCAGGCCGAGAACCGGGCGTGGCTGCGGGCCCGTTGCGACGGCGCCCGGGTGCTGGATCTCTACGCCAACGTGGGCGGCTGGGCCCTCGCCGCCCTCGCGGGAGGCGCGCGCGAGGCGGTCGCGGTGGACTCCAGCGCCTCGGCCGTGGCCTTGATCGCCGAGAACGGAGCGCGCAACGGCATGGAGGGGCGGCTCCACGCGATCGAGGCCGATGCCCGCCGTTGGCTCGACGTGCGCGCCGCCGCCGGGGACCTGTTCGACGTGGTCTGCGTCGATCCGCCGGCGTTCGCGAAGAACCGGAAGTCGGTCGGTCCGGCGCTGCACGCGTACAAGCAGGTCAACGCCGCCGCGACCCTCCTCGTGGCGCCGGGCGGCTTCCTCTACACCTCCTCCTGCTCCCACCACATCCACCCCGAGCGGTTCCAGGAGGCGGTCGAGGCCGGGCTACGCCACGCCGGGCGCTCCGCCGTGCTGGTGCACCGCGGCGGCCAGGCGGCTGACCACCCCATCCTGCCCGGCCTCCCCGAGTCCGAATACCTCAAGCACCTCGTCTACATGGTGCGCTGAAGCTACTCGATCCCGTGCCCGATCCGGTCGGTGCGCACCTTGCCCAGCCCGTTCACGACGCCGTCACAGGGGTCGAAGGACAGCCAGACGAACAGCGCCTTCCCGCGGATGAGGTCCCGCGGGACCGTGCCCCAGAACCGGCTGTCCTGGGAGTTGTCCCGGTTGTCGCCCATCATGAAGTACTCGCCATCCGGCACCTGCTTCGGGCCGTAGTCAGACACCCGCTGGACGTAGTCGGAGGTCTGGAGGACCGCGTGGGGCACGCCCGCGAGGTCCTCGACGAAGGCCCGGTTGGTGACGGACTCGCACCGCTGGCTCGGCTCCCGGAAGCTGCGACGGGCCGGGTCCGGGTAGGTGTAGTCCCCCGAGGGCTCCCGCTCCATGCGGACCGAGTTCACGTAGAGGATGTTGTCCTTGACCTCGATGACGTCGCCCGGGAGACCCACGATGCGCTTGATGAAGTCGATCGAGCAGGGGCCCGGGCCGGGGAGGTTGGGCACCATGTCGAAGGTCATGCCGCGGGGGATCCGCTTGGCCCAACACCAGGGGTCCTGGCTCACCGACGGGGGCTGGATGAACACCACCACGTCCCCGCGCTCGGGCTCGCCGAGCGGGACGACCTCGACGTCGGTGAAGGGCACCCGCACGCCGTAGTTCATCTTCGAGACCAGGATGAAGTCCCCAATCTGGAGCGTGGGCACCATCGAGCCGGACGGGATCTGGAACGGCTCGAACAGGATCGAGCGGATCACCAACACCAACAGGACCGGCGGTCCCCAGCCGGTGACGATGTCCCAGACCCCGGCGAGGAAACCGCCGCGGCGGGGAGGCGGCGGGGACTTGCCGATGTCACCACGGAGATCGATGTCGAGCGCGTCAGCCACGGTTCTCCAACGCACGCGCACCCGTGCGGGCCGGCCCCATAGCACGCCACGCGCTAAGCCACGAGGCGATGCCCTTTCGCGCCCTCCAACTGCCGCCCCGGGTCGACGAGCCGCCCGGCGTCGCCTCCCGCGCCGCCGTGGCGATCAGCATCGGCCCCGACGACCGGATGCTGTTCATCAAGCGGGCCGAGCGCGACGGGGACCCCTGGAGCGGCCACATGGCCTTTCCGGGCGGCCGGGCCCAGGCCGACGACCCGTCCCCGGTGGCGACGGCGATTCGGGAGGCCCGGGAGGAGGTGGGGCTGGATCTGTCGGGCGCGACCTTCGTGGGCGCCCTCCCGGTGCAGATGAACCCGGTCCGCGATCCCTCGCCGAACTTCGCGATCTTCCCCTACGTCTTCCGTGTCCCGGAGTGGGGGCCCCTGGTCCCCCAGACCGGCGAGGTCGCCGGCATCCACCTGATCGACGGCGCCCGCCTGCTCGCGGGGGAAGGACGAGGCGAGTTCCACTACGTGGGCTACGGCTACGACCTCATGCTCCCGTGCGTGCGCATCGACGGCACCTTCATCTGGGGCCTCACCCTCCGGATGGTCGATCAACTCGCCGAACGCCTGCGCGCCTGATGCTGCTCTTCAGCCTGCTCTCGTGTCTCCACCGGCCAGCGGTCGTTGCGCCGCCCATCCCGTGGCGGCGGGAGGTCGACCACCGCGAAGAGGTCCTCCCCGACGGCAGTTGGTGCGCCTGGGACGCCGAGCGGATCGTCACTGCCGAAGGCAGCCTCTGGGAGATCACCGCGCCCGACACCGTCCCGGGCGGCGTCGCCGAGCAGTGGTGCCCGGCGGGTGGCGAAGCGAG
>JAYVAS010000267.1:0-9302 GCA_043750895.1 Pseudomonadota bacterium | reverse complement strand
GCCGAGATTCGCTTGCAGTGGCGCGGACGCGGCATCGTCTTCGACCCCTGTGAGCCCATCGAGCCCGACGACATCGTGGTCATCACCGGCCCGTCTCCGGACCGGATCCGGGGGCTCGCGGCGGCGGTGAAGGCGGGGACGCGGCCCACGGTGGTCGCGTCCGACGAAGTGTGCGACTGGCTCACCAAGCTGGGACCCTTCGACGGGGGGCCGGGACCGCGCACCATCGACGGGGTGCGCTTCGAGTCCCTCCACTACGACCCCCCGGCCGAGGCCCGGCCGCTGCCCCGCCGGCTCGTCGCCTACGTGGGCGCGCTCAAGCCCGGCGCGGCCCTGCGGCATCTCCGCGAGAAATCGGACATGCCCTCCGGTCCGCCCCACATCTGGCAGGTCACCTTCCCGGATCACGGGCGCCTGCTCCACCTGGACCTCGCCCTCCACCGCGGCACCTCCGCTGACTGGGTGGACCGCGCCGCGACCGCCTTCGGCAACCCCGACTGGCTGGTGCTCGGCTTCCAGTACGGCGAGGGCGAGGGCCTCCGGAAGTGGGTGAGTCGTTTCGGAGGCAAGGTGTTGCTGACCGACATCGTCAACGGCGACCGGCGGGCCCGGGGGCTCCCAGTCGAGTTGGTCACGCCGCTCCGAGACCAGTTGGTGGCGGCGGGCATCGAGACGCACGTGTTCGCGACGCAGGCGTCGTACCGGTTCGAGTAGGGGCCCCGCGCGGCGACTCGCGGCGTTCACCACCGCCGCCGCCGTGCTACCGTTCCCGAATGTCCTCCTCCCTCGCGATGAGCGCTTCGGCGCAGAGCCAATCCGCCGCTTCCCACGCCCGTCTCGACGAGCTGCTCGCGGCCCTGAAAGCGCAGGCCACGCCCTTTGCAAGGCTGTCGGTCGCGGCCAAGGCCGCCTTGCTCCGTTCGTGCATCGACACCACCCAGGCGGCGGCGCAGGCCTGGACGGAAGCGGCGGTCGCCGCCAAGGGTACGTCGATGGAGGTCCCGGCCGCCTTCGAGGAGTGGGCCGGCGGTCCGGTCACCACGGTGCGGAACGTCCGTCTGCTGGCGGAGATGCTCGAAGAGATCGCCCGGACCGGGCAGCTGCCCCTCGAAGAGGGGCGCTTCTCGACGGCGCCCGACGGCGCCACCCAGGTGCGGGTATTCCCGAACTCGCTGATGGACAAGGCGCTCTACGCGGGCATCACCGCGCAGGTGCGCATGCAGAAGGGCCTCACGCCGGCCATGGTGCGCGAGCGGGCGGGCGCCTTCTACAAGAAGCGGGATCCCGAGGGCGGCGTCTCGTTGGTGCTCGGGGCCGGCAACGTGGCGTCGATCGCGCCGATGGACGCGCTCTACAAGCTGTTCGTGGACGGTTCGGTGTGCCTGGTCAAGATGAACCCGGTCAACGAGTACCTGGAGCCGCACTACATCCGCGCCTTCCAGCCCCTCGTGGACGCCGGCTACCTGGCGTTCGTACGCGGCGGCGGGGCCGAGGGTGCCTACCTCTGCGAGCACCCGCTCGTGGACGACGTGCACATCACCGGCTCGGATCGCACCCACGACCTGATCGTGTGGGGTCCCCCCGGTTCGGAGCGTGAGCGTCGTAAACGCGCGCACGATCCGGTGCTGAAGAAGCCGATCTCCAGCGAGCTGGGTTGTGTCACCCCGGTCGTGGTGGTGCCCGCCACCTTCAGTGACAGCGAGCTCCAGTTCGTCGCCGAGAACGTCGCCTCGATGGTGACCAACAACGCGAGCTGCAACTGCAACGCCGGCAAGATGCTCGTCACCTCCGCCGGGTGGCCCCAGCGGGCCGACTTCCTGGCACGGGTGCGGGCGGTGTTGGCAGTGCAGAAGCCGCGCAAGGCCTACTACCCCGGGGCCTTCGACCGGTGGACGGCGCTCACGACCGGGCACCCCCAGGCGGAGAAGCTGGGCGAGGTGAGAGAGGGCGACCTCCCCTGGACCCTCATCTTCGGGCTCGACGCCGCGGACCACGACGAGAGCCTGTTCGTCACCGAGCCCTTCTGTCCCATCCTCAGCGAGACATCCCTCCCCGAGCGTGACCCCGCGAAGTTCCTCGCCGCCGCCACGACGTTCTGTAACGACCGGCTGTGGGGCACGCTCAGCGCGGTGGTGATGATCCACCCCAAGACCGAAGCGGCGCCGGGGGTGTCGGCGGCGCTGGATCGCGCCCTCGCCGAGCTGCGTTACGGCGCGGTCGGTATCAACGTGTGGACGGGGCTCGTCTACGGGTTGGTGACCCCGCCCTGGGGGGCCCACCCCAGCTCCACCCCCGAGGACATCCAGGGCGGACTCGGGTGGGTCCACAACACCTTCATGCTCGAGGGCATCGAGAAGTGTGTGCTGCGCGCGCCGCTCACCGCCTCGCCCAAGCCCCCCTGGTTCGTGACCCACCAGAACGCCCACCGTGTCGGCGAAAAACTGGTGGGCAACGAAGCCCACCCGAGTTGGCTCAACCTACCCGGCATCGTGCTCGCGGTGTTGAAGGCGGGCTGACGTCACCGATCTCGCTGTTCAGGTACGTCCGTGGCGTGTCGCGTGGCGTCCGTCGTGGGACGACCTTCCCCGAGTTCGGGAAGGCACCGTTACAGCCGGCTCCGGGGGGGACGACCGTCACCCGGCTGGCCGGCGGCTGGAACGAGCTGGACCGGTTCGAGTTGACCGACCACGTGCTCCCCGTAGCCGGGCTCGCCGAGGAGCTCACCATCCTCCACCTCTCCGACGTGCACCTGCGGGGTCCGGGCCCCTGGGTGGATCGGCTCTGTGCGTTGGTGTCGGAGCTCCCGGCGGACCTCGTCGTGCTCACCGGCGACGTGGTGACCCGGGGGTACCTGCCCGAAGTGGCCGACCAGTTCTTGAACGCGCTGCCGAAGTCAAGGTTGGGCACTTTTGCGGTGATTGGGAACTGGGAGGTCTGGGGGGGGGCACCGCGTCAGATTTGGGAGGCACACCTCGCGCGGCATGCGATCCCCTTGGTCCACGACCGGTCGGTGGACTTGGGTGGCGTGACCCTGGTCGGCACCGATGACTTTCTGTCGGGCAAGCCGGATCTCGACGCCGCGTTTTTCGGTGTGGACAGCGACAAGCCCGTGGTCGTCCTCAGTCACTCCCCGATCCTCTTCCCCGAGTTGGTGCGCCCCGGGGTGTGCCTGGTGCTCTCGGGACACACGCACGCCGGGCAGGTGCGACTTCCGGTGGTGGGCCCCTTCTTCCTGCCGCGCGGGAGTGGGCCCTACCCGGGAGGGTGGTATCGGCAGGGTGACGCGTGGCTGTTTGTGAGCCGCGGCATCGGCTGGTCCATCGCGCCGGTGCGCTTTCGGTGCCCGCCGGAGTTGGCGCGGGTTCGGCTGGTTCCGGGGTAGCCAGCGGTGCGACACCCGTGGGGTGGAGAGTGGTATATGCTGCTCTGGAGGCGAGATGCCGGCGGACAAGGAGGCGGACCCCGACACCTGGGAACCCGGCTCGGAACCGTTGGACACCCTCTCGTCCCCGGGGGGGACCCCCTGGAGCCTGAAGGAGCAGGGGCCGGTTCCCCCCGACCTGACGCCCGAGTTCGGGGCGCGCTACGAGCCGATGTCCCGCGTTGCGGTCGGTGGGATGGGAGAGGTCTGGCGGGTGCAGGACCGTGCGCTCCGGCGGTCGGTGTTGCTCAAGGTGGTCCGCGATGGCGTGGCGTCCGTGGCGGCCCTCGAGGACCGGCTCCGCGCCGAGGCGCAGCTCACCGGACAGTTGGTCCACCCTGGGCTGGTTCCGGTGTACGACGTCGGCCGTCTCGGGAACGGTCGCCTCTACTACACCATGCGCGAGGTCGACGGCCGGACGCTCGGGGACCGGATCACCGGACCGGCGGCGTGGAGCCTGCGACGGCTGGTGGACGTGGTCCGCCGCATCTGCGAGGTGGTCCAGTACCTGCACGACCAGGGGGTGATCCATCGGGACCTCAAGCCCGACAACGTGATGGTCGGGGACCACGACGAGGTCTACGTGTTGGACCTCGGCATCGCGCGCGTCGGGACCGGGGATGGCACCGATCCCCCCCAGCTCCCGGAGACGGATCGGTCGGCGGAGGGCCGGCTGACCCGGGTCGGTACGGTGATGGGCACGCGTGGCTACATGGCGCCCGAGCAGGCCCAGGGACAGCCCGCCGGGCCGCGCGCCGACGTCTTCAGCCTGGGGCGCATCCTGGAGCGGGTCGCTTCGGCCCACCCACCCGTTCCCGAGGAGCTGGCCTCCATCGTCGCCCGCGCCACCACGAACGCCGCCGAGGACCGCTACCCCGGCCCCCGAGGGCTCGCCGACGACCTGGATCGCTGGCTCGAAGGCCGACTCGTCGAGGCGCATCGTTACCGCCTGTCGTCGCGCCTGGACCGATGGGCCACGGCGCACCGACGGGTGCTCCGCTGGACCGGCATCGGGGCGCTCGCGGCGGCCTCGATCGGCGGGGTGGTCTTCGCGCAGGGACGGGAGATCCGGAGCACCCGCGCCGCCGAGCTCGCCGGTCGGGCGCTCGAGGCGGCGCGCGCGGGAGACGCGGGAACCGCCCGCTCGCTCGCTCAGGCGGCCCTCGTCCAACACGAACGGCCGGACGCGCGGGGGGTGGTGGTCGCGACGAGTCGGGCGTGGATGCCTCCCGCGGTCGCATCGCGGACGTCGGTGGGCGGGTGGTGCCGCCGGCTCGCCTGGTCGCCCGACGGCAAGGAGCTTGCCTGCGCTGAGCTGAGCGGTCTCACGATCCTCTCGGTCCCGGACCTGGCCATCGTCCGGACCCTCCTCCCGGGCGAGAACCCGAGCGAGGTCTCCTGGAACGGTCCCGACCAGCTCGTGGTGGGGATGCGCGACGGCGCCGTGCGGCTGATCGCGGCGGCGGACGGGACCGAGGTCGCGGCCAATCGTGACCAGCCGGCGTCGATCGAGGCGATGGACTTCGCGCCCGACCGGTCCTGGGTGGCAGTGTCCGGCGAAGAGCGCCGGGTCCGCTGGCTCGATCTGCCCGGGCTCACGCTGCGCGCGTCCAGTCCACCGCTGGACGACACCATCTGGTCGTTGCTGGTTTTTCCGGACGGGTCCAGCGTGACGGGCGGGAGCGAGCACGTGGTGCGCTTGTGGGGGACCGACCCCGCCGCTCCGCCCGGGGTACTCGTGCCCGGGATGGGCGCCAACGCGCTCGCACGCTCGCCGGACGGACGGACCCTGGTGACCGCCGACCACCAGCCCGACCACCCCATCACCGTGTGGATGCGCACCGACGCCGGCTGGACCTACCGGACGAGCCTGCCCAACGCCCAGCGCGGGATCTGGGGCCTGGAGGTGACGCTGGACGGCGCGCTGCTGGCGTCCGCGGGCTGCGACGGCAGCGTGGTCCTCTGGGACCTCGCCTCGGGCGCCCCCCAGGCACGGCTCGCCGCCCACCTTCAGGACGCCTACGAAGTCCGGTTCTCGCCGGACGGCCGCTGGTTGGTCACCTCCGGGTGGGAGGGGGTGACGCGGTTGTGGGATGTGGCGCGCCCCCCCGCCCGCGCCCAGGCCAGCGGCATCGGGGCCTTCGTCGCCCGGGTGGAGCCGGTCGACGACAAACTCCTGGTCACGCTCGCCGACGGGACGCTCGGCATGTGGGACCCGGCGACCGGAGCGCCGACCCGGCCGCAGTTTCCCGGGGACCCGGGAGCCGTCTGGTACACCGGCCACACGACGGCGCTGACGCGGGTGATCCGGGTTCGTGAGGACGGGATCCTGCGCCTATCCGAGGGGGAGACGGTGGTGGCCGAGGTGACCGTTCCCGACGGCCTCACGGGGGTAACCACCGCCGACCTCTCCGACGATGGCGCCCGCGTGGTGATCGGCACCGCGAACGGGGGGGTCGGGCTGTACGACCTCGCCTCCGGTCGCTGGCGGGTCGCCACCGAACGGGCGGTCCCGGGCCCTGTGGGCGTCGCGCGCTTCGACGCCGCGGGGAACGCCGTCGTCGCGGGCGTCGAGGGCCAGGTCATCGTCCTCGCCCCGGACGGACACACCGTGGCCGTCGGCGTCGCGGCGCCGTCGGCGGTCACCGCGCTGTGGGCCGAGCCCCCCTGGCTCGCCGGCACCATCGACGGCGAGCTGGTGGTCCTTGACGGTCCGGAGCTCCGGGAGCTCGACCGCTGGCATGCGCACGATCAGGCGATCGGCGCCGTGGCGCGCTCCCCGGACGGCACCCTGGTCGTCACCGGCGGGTGGGACAACGACATCCGAATCTGGCGGGCGTCGGACCATGCGCTCCTCGCCGAGTGGCGGGCGCACGACGGTCGGGTCACGTCGCTGGCCTTCCTCGAGGACGGACGGCTGTTGGCGAGCGGCGGCTGGGATGCCAGCGTGCGGTTCTGGGACCTGACCGGGCTCCGGTGACGCCGGACGAGGTCGGCCGCGTGCATGCGGTGGAAGGATCTCAGAAGAAGAGCTGCAGAGTCGTCCGTGAGGGCGTCCTGTCGTCCGCCGGTGGGTCGCAGCGGCGAGCGGCCCGCTCGCCCTCTTGCCCGAAGGGTGTGTCCTGCGTATACTTGAACATATACGTGGAGCGTTCATGGCGCAGGTGACCATCTACATCGACGAAGAAACCGAGGCGCTGACCCGCGCTGCCGCAGGGGCGGCAGGGGTGTCGCTCAGCCGGTGGATCTCTCAGATGCTGCGCGCTCAGGCACGCACCGAGTGGCCCGCCGACGTCGCGGCGCTCGAGGGCGCCTGGCGCACCTCCACGGGCGAACCGCCAGACAGCGCCGCCTCCGGCGACGACGCCGCGCGCGAGCCGCTCTGATGTACGCTCTGGACAGCAACACCATCGTCTATTTCTTCAAGGGCATGGGCGGCGTGGGTAGGCGACTCATGGCCGTCCCGCCAGGGCAGGTCGAGGTGTCCGCGATCGTTGCCTTTGAGCTGGCAGTTGGCGTTGCGAAGTCCCCGGAGGCGAGCCGGCGTCGGGAACAACTCGCGCGCTTCCTGTCGTCCATCCAACTCGTACCGTTCGGACCCCATGAAGCGGAGGTTGCTGCCGGGATTCGGTCGGAACTCGAACAACGGGGCGTGCCCATCGGGCCCCTCGACGTCCTCATCGCAGGATCCGCGCTTGCGCGAGGTGCGGTGCTCGTCACCCGAAACACTCGGGAGTTCAGCCGCGTTCCCGGACTGCAACTGGAGAGCTGGTACGAAGTGGAGAAGTAGTCTTGCCACCCCGCCACTCGCTGGCCTTCGTCGACGCGCCCCGATTCGGTTGGTTCCGGGGTAGGTCCCTCACCTTCGGTGGGCGGCAACGACGCGCGGCGGGCGAACGGTGTGCGTACGCCGCAGCTGGGCCCGCACCTGGCCCGGGACCCCCATCTTCACCAGGTCTGGGTAGTACACCCCACCGGGACGGAGCTGGCAGAGCGTCCTCCACGCGCGCTGGAGCGCTTCGTCGGACGGCACCCGGCTGGGGTCGACGTCCGTGGGGACACGATACCCGGCATCGACCCAAGGGAACGAGAAGGGGCCGTGTTGGTCGGGTACGGTCATGTTCAACGCGAGGCCCCACCACTCGCCGGCGCGGGGGGTGGCGAGGCGCGGGAGGGGGGACGCCGCGTACAGGGTGCAGACCCTGTTGGGTGGGTCCACGGACCACGCCACGTCGATCACGTCGCCCGTCTCGATCCTGGTGGTGCCAGCCGTTGCGGTCTTCCCCACGCGAAAGCGGCCGATCTCGTAGTAGTCGTCGAGCTGCCCGTCCGGCTCCTCGAGCCGCATCGGCTGAACCCCCTCGAATTGGCCAAATCCGACGAAGTCCTGGGTGGCGCACAGGTTTCGATGGAAACTCCGGAACGGATGTCCATCGTCGAAGGGCCGGAACATCGGCGGCACCGTCCCCGCCTGGCTGTCGCCCGTCGTGTCGCTCGCGCACGCCGCGCAACCCCAGGTCAGCGCGACGACGAACCTCACCCCTCCCCCACCCTACACGTCACCAGTACCTGGTACCCGCTCGCGTCGAACACCCGCACCCGCAGGGTGTCACCGACCTGTTCGATGACCTCGCCGTCGGTGGGGAGGCCGATCGGGACGCCGTCCACCAGCGCGGTGGCCGGGACCTGCATGCGCGTTCCCGGGGCCACTCCGGCGGGTGTGCGCACCTCCACCCCCCCGAAGCGTAGGGCGCCGATTCCGCCCGAGAGCGACACCGCTTGCGGAAAACCCTGCTCCCGCAGCCAGTGCGCCACCCCGGCCGATCGCGCCCCGGCTGCGCAGTAGACGGTGATGGGGCGGTCGTGGGGCAGCTCGGCGAGGTGGTGGGGAACCATGTCCATGGGGAGCAGCAGGGCGCCCACGCCCACGCCGCCGGCGAACTCGCCGGGCTCGCGGCAGTCGAGCAGCAACGACCCGGGGATCGGCTCGTCCACCTCCAGGGGGAGTTCGTCGGAGACCGGCGCGGGGTCCGCGGCGCGCACCGCCGAATTGGGAGGTGGTGGGGGGCGGACGACGGTCGCCGGGGCCGGCGGGGTCGGCGTGGCTCGGCCCAACAACTTTCGCGCGACGCGTCCCAAAAGACTCACAGGCACCTCATGCGGTGTACCAGCCCTTCAACACGCGCTCGGCGGGCAGGTCGGCGGGGACGAAGGGGTCGTTCTCCCCCGGCAGATCGGTGAACCACTTCCACCAGTAGATCCCCTTGAACCAGGGACGTTCGGCGCCGGCGCGGAACAGGGCCTCGTACGCGCGCGCCTGGAGGTCGACGTCGGGGACGTCGGAGTCGGGCTCCCAGGGCTTCTCGGTGGTGCCCTTCACCGCGCGGTAGCCGGCCTCGGGGAAGATCACCGGGCGACCGCGGGCCACCTTGTCGATGTTGTCGAAATGGGTGCGCCAGGAGACGGTGAGCTCCTCGACGGTGGAGCCGGCGAGCGGGAAGTAGGCGTCGATGCCCAGGTAGTCGAATGCGTCCCAATCCTGGAAGATCTCCCACTCCTGGTACCAGTTCGCCGCGTAGACCAGCGGCCCGCTGAAGACGGCCCTGCACGCCTTGGCCACCTCCGCCCACGCCCCCGGGTTGTCCCGGGTGGCCGAGGTGTACTCGAGCCCCACGCACAGCACGGCGCAGCCGCACTCCTGGGCGTGCCGCGCGTAATGGACCGCGTACTCGGTGTAACGCTCGAACCAGGTCTTCCACCCGGCGGCGTCCAGCTTGATGTCGCCGTTGCCGCTCCCCGCCATGAACGCCCAGCTCCACAGGTGCGGCTTCATCATCACCGCCATGCCCGCGGCGTGGGCCTGCTGTACCTGGGCGCGCAG
>JAYVAS010000266.1:0-7481 GCA_043750895.1 Pseudomonadota bacterium | reverse complement strand
GTCGCGCGCGACGTCACCCGCGCGTTCATGGCGTTCCTCTCTCCAGACTGGGCGGTGGACGGTCGGGCGCACCTGCAGCGTTTCCTGACCGAGGGGCCGGCGCGGCGGCTGATCGTGTGCAACCACCTCTCCTACACGGACACCCAGCTCACCGATTCCTTGTTGTGCAAGGCGGGTCTCTCGGGTGCGGCCGACCGACTCGTCGCCATCGCCGGTCCCAAGGTGTACACGGACCCCTGGCGCCGGATGGCGGCCATCGCGCTCAACACCCGCAAGACGGCGCAGAGCTCGGCGGTGGCGACGGAGCAGGACGCGCTCACCCCCCGTGAGCTCGCGGCGGTGGCGTTCGAGACCATCGCGGAGTGCGAGCGCCTGATGGACGCCGGGTACATCATCCTGCTCTACCCAGAGGGCTCTCGTTCCCGGACGGGACGGCTTCGCCCGTTCCTGCGCGCCGCGAGTCGGTACCTGCAGTTGCCCGACACCCAGATCCTCCCCATGGCGCAGACGGGCAGCGAGTCCATCTTCCCGATCGACTCGCCGATCATGCTTCCGGGGGTCGCGCGCCTCAGCTTCGGTGCCCCGCTGCTGGCCGCCGATCACCCGGGCAAGGCCGCAGCGCTTGCCGAGGCTCACGCCCGCGTCGCGACGCTGCTTCCCGAGGGCTACCGCCCGCTCGCGGAGGACCCTTCCGTAGGATGACCAGATGGGGAGCGCGACGACCGGGCCGCCCGGGGCGCCCGGTGCGCGACGCGGTGGCTCACGCAGAAGCGCGCCTGTAGGCTGGGTCCGCGGGTACACTGAGCGCCGGAGTCCCCATGTCGCCTGTCATTGTGCTGCTCATCGTCGGCTGTGCCACCGAGAACTCCCTCCAGGGTAAGGAAGAGACGCCCGGCTGTGTCGAGTCCACGTGGTACCTCGACGCCGACGGGGACGGGTACGCCGGGACCGAGTCCCAGGTGGCCTGCGAGCCGGGGCCCGACTGGCTCGCGACCTCCGATGACTGCGATGATGCCGACGCGGCGGTCCACCCAGGCGCGATCGAGATCTGCAACGCGGTGGACGACGACTGCAACACGCTGGTGGACGACGAGCCGGTCGACGCGCTCACCTGGTACGCGGACGCCGACGGCGACACCTACGGAGATGCCGACGTGCCGGTCGTCGCGTGCCTCCAGCCGGACGGGACGGTCACCGACACCTCGGACTGCGACGACGCCAACCCCGCGATCTTCCCGGGGGCGGTGGAGGTGTGCAACGGTCTCGACGACGACTGCAACGACCTCGTGGACGACGACCCCGTCGACCTCTCCACCTTCTACGAGGACGCCGACTCGGATGACCACGGCAATCCCGAAGTCTCGGTGACCACCTGCTTTCAGCCTGACGGCTACGTGATCCCGGCCGATGACTGTGACGACACCGACGCCACCGACTGGGAGACCTGCGACAACGCGCCGGTGGTCCACAGCGCCCTTTGCACCGGGGGCTACCCCCTCTACACCTACGAGGTGGGCGCGCCGGTGAACCCCGAGCTGCACCTGGTCGGGGTCTACGAACCCCAAGGAACCGCCATCACGGTGGACGTGGACCGCGCCGCCGACGTCATCCTCGTGGTGTCCTCCTACGAGGCGATCGACTGGACGATCAACGCCTCGTCCCGCACCAACCTCGTGGAGGTCTACGTGAACTCCTACAACTACGGGACGAGCACTGTCGTGGCTCCCTACGGCGTCCCGACCTCGTCGGGATGGCTTCGTGCGTATGCCTACGGGTGGCCCGCGGTCTCGGGTGGCAGCGATACGCCGGCGTTGGTGGCGGGGATCGAGGGGATGTACGGGGTGACGCTGACCAGCTTCACGGGCTGCTACCAGGCGAGCAGCTTCACGTTGACGGAGTAGGCGTGGCAGAGCTCGACGACCTTGTCGAGGCGGTACGTGCCTCCGAACGACTGTTCGTGTTGACCGGCGCCGGGATGGGCCTGGCGAGCGGGATCGCGACCTTCCGTGGTACCGATCCGGACGCGGTCTGGGCCAAGGACGTGACCGAGATGGGCACCTTCGCCTACTTCCGGTCGGACCCGGTCGGCTCCTGGCGGTGGTACCGCTCCCGCTTCCGGGGGCTCGAGGGGGCGCAGCCGAACGCCGGGCATCTGGCGTTGGTGGACCTGGAGCGGTGGCAGGCGGCGCGCGGCCGGGAGTTCCTGCTGGTGACGCAGAACATCGACACCCTGCATCGGGTGGCCGGCTCGCAGCGCCTCGTCGAGGTGCACGGTCGGGCCGACCGGGTGCGCTGTCCCGCGCGGGGGTGTGTCAACGCGTCGCCCACCGGCAGCATCCCGCGCGCATCCGTAGACTTCACGGCGTTCGACGCCGATCCGGTCGAGGAGCACCTGCCCGTCTGCCCGGCATGCGGGGCGATTCTGCGGACCCACGTCCTCTGGTTCGACGAGTACTACGGGGACCACATCGACTACGGCTTCGAACAGGTGATCCGGGGCCTGCGCCGCGCCGACCTGATCCTCTGCGTCGGCACGTCCTTCTCGGTGGGCGTCACTGCCGCGACGCTGGAAGCGCCGGCGCCCAAGTGGTCCATCGATCCCTCGGGCGCGTCGGCGCCGCGTGGGGTGCGGGTGGTCCCGCTGCCCCAGGAGGTCGCGCTGCCGGCGTTGGTCGCCGGCCTGACGGACTAGAGCGCCGCCACCACGTTGGCACCGGTGCCGATCACCGCGTGCTTGGGGTAGCGGAGCCCGTTGGTCCAACCCTTGGCCTTGGCCTTGACCTTGGCCTGCTCGAGCGAGAGGCCCGCCGTCTCCAGGGACTTGCCGAGCTCCTCCTTCGCCCGCTGGCGGGCGCGGAACAGCATCATCTGGACGCGGGACTGCACATTGACCGCGCCGTCGCCGGAGGTCTCGATGGGCAGGAAGATGAGCTCCGGGTACCGCTGGGTGATCAACGACTGGACGCCGTCGGACACGCCGGCGGAGGGCATGCAGCCGAAGGGCTTCACGCTGACCACCATGTGGACCTTCTTCTTCTGCACCATCTGGATGACCTTGCCGACCTCCATGTGGCCTTCGCCGCCCCGGACGTTGTTGTTGAAGTGGTCCTTGGCGAGGCGGGCCACTTCGTCCATGTCGGGCAGGTGGTAGTCACGGAGGCCGGCCGTCAGGGCCAGGCCGGTGAACACGCCGCGCAAGGCGACCTCGGCCACCGCGAGCTGAGCCAGCTTCTTCCAGGGGTCCTTGCCGTCGAGGCCCTTGCGACCACCGTCGTCGGCGCGCAGCGTCATGCGCTCCTTGGTGTCGTGGCGGTTCTCCCAGATCATGAACAGGATCCAGTTCACGATGGGCTGGATGTCCACTTCGGCGCCTTCCTGCTCGAGGAAGCGCTGCAGGCGGTAGTTGCCCTCGCCTTCGGTGGTCATGGCCCAGAACTCGCCGATGATCGAGACCTTCGGCTTGGGCTGGAGGCGGTCCACCTCGACCGCGCCGAGCACCTTGGAGACCTTGCGCAGGGCCAGGATCAGGCTGTTCCCCTTGGCGAGGGCCTCGCAGATGATGTCCTTGGACTGGCCGAGGGCGATGTCGGTGGAGCCGGGCACGACCTCGTAGGGGCGGATGCGGTAGCCGAGCAGGTTGAGGATGTCGCCGGCGAAGAGCGACTTGAGGATGGTGATGAAGAACGCCGGGTTCATCTCGAGGCCTTCGGCCTCGCCGGTGGCCTGCTTCAGGCCGCCCTGCTGCTGGAAGAGGATGACCCGGAAGCCCTCGAAGCCCGAGTCGCGGAGCGCCTTGCGGTACTCGGTGACGTAGGTGCCGAACCGGCAGGGCCCGCAGGCGCCGGCGGTGAGGAAGACGTAGTTCTTGATGACCTCCTCGGTGGAGAGGCCCTTCTCGTCGCGGAGCAACTGGAGGTGCTTCACGAGGTTGCCGACGGTGAAGTAGGTCGGGTTGCACTGCCCCCGGTTGCCGTACTCCTTGCCGAGCTGGAGCGCCGCGCTGTCCGGCGAGTCCATCGCCTCGAGCTTGTACCCGAGGCCGCCCAGACCGGCGACGACGAAGGTGTCGTGCGCGATGGTCAGGCCGGACACCAGGATGGTGGTGTGGGCCCGCTGGCTTGCCATGAACTTCGTGGAGACGTTGTCCCGCCAATGGTCCGGAGCGGCGTCGATGCCGATCTTCTTGGCCTCCTCCGCGGCGAAACGGGCAAGCTCAGCATCAATCTCGGCGTCGTTGGTGTATTGCTCTTCCATGGTTTCCTCGGGTACGTAGATGGTTATTTAGCGGCCGCGGCGGCCTGATATTTGCGGGCGAGCAGCTCAGCGCGCTTCTCGGCGATGCGGCGTTCCAGTTCGTGCTTCTTGGCGGCCTGGTCCTGCAGCTCTTCCTCGAAGCGTTGCAGCCGGTGGGCATAGGTCTTCACGCGGATCTTGATGGAGCCGCCCGGCTTGTTCGCGTCGATGTCGTGAAGCGCCGAGTACGGGGTCTGGCTCTCCTTGATGATGCCGTCGATGAGCCCGTAGGTGGGCGCGTCGTGGCCGCACTTGAAGGAGGAGAGGTCGAGCACGACCACGTTGGGGTGGTGGGCGGCGAACTTGGTGGCCCAGACCTTCTGCACGGAGTTGGCCGAGAAGTTCTCAGGCCAGACGTCGTTGATGTCGAAGACGTCGCGGATGGTGCCGGCGGCGAGGTCCTTCTCGAAGAACCGCGCCAGCCAGACGGGGTCCTTGGGGATCGAGCGGATCGACAGCACCGGGTACCCGAGGGTCTGGAACTCGTCGGGGATGCCGTGGTTCAGCCCGGGATCCGAGTGGTAGGGGCGGCTGATGACGAGGATCGCCGGTCGATTCTCCCGTTCCACCTGCTCCAGGATCTCCTTGCCCTTGGTCTCGAGGCGGAGGTGGAACTCGTCCAGGGCCGCGAAGGCCTCGTCGCAGGCCCAGTCGTTCTCGTCGCGGGTGACGCCGAGCTTCTCTCCGAAGGCCCGGAACATCTGGTCCTTGAAGAGGTTCTTCTCCTGCAGGGTGACGGCGGGGTCCAGGTACTCGATGCCGGCGCGGGCGAAGAAGTCGAGCTCCTTGGTGAACGCCGCCTTCATCACGTTGGGGGCCCCGGCCACGATCGGGCAGGAGGCGTTGTCCATCGTGCCGGTCACGAAGGTCGGGACGTGGGTGATGCAGGGGAAGAAGATGTAGTCGAGCGGGCCCTGGCGGGCGTCGGTGTGCTTGTGGAAGATGAGGTTGTGGACGTGCGCCTGCGCGACTTTGCTCGGGTAGCAGGGGTCGATCGAGCCGTACTTCCCGCCTTCGGCCCACATCTCCTCGGAGGTCTGCTCGGAGAACACGACGTTCTCCCGCGGCAGGCCCAGGGTCTCGAAGTAGGTCCGCCAGATGGGGCCGGTGCTGTAGATGTTCAGCACGCGCGGGATGCCGATCTTCACCGTCTTCCGGTAGTCGGCCCAGTCGGCACTGCTACGTGCGAAGGGGCGGCCGACGAGGCGGCGCTGGATGCGGCCGAGGAAGCCCTTCTTGACCTCCATGTCGGTGATGGGGGTACCCGCGGCCGGAATGGGCTTGGGCTCGTAGAAGTGGATGAAGGCCAGGCGACCTTCCTCGTCGACGAGGTTCGGGAACTTCTTTTTGACGTCGTTCGTCTTCTTCGCGAGGATCTTCAGCGCCTCTTTGCTCTCGACGGTGCCCTTCTCGCAGGAGAAGCCCGAGATGTAACGGGAGGTGTCGCCCGTCGGGGTGACGGTGTCGATGAAGGTGCGCGAGCAGTTGTTGGGGCAGAAGGTGCACTTCGTGGACTCGTCGTTCCGCGAGACGTACTCGAGGTTGATCGCCGAGTCGATGCCGATGAAGCGGGTGGAGCCGCGGCGTTTCACGACGCGGAGCGTCTCGTAGGCCGCGCCGATGGCGCCCGCCTCGCCGCAGTGCGGGTGGATCTTGACCACTCCGCCCGGTACGCGGTCGAGGATGTAGTCGACCTGGGCCTTCACCGCGGCGAGGTTGTGCTGGGTGCCGCCCTGGAGCAGGAACACCTTGCCGAGCTCGGCGAGGCGGGGGATCTGGACCACGTACTGCCAGACGTTCTTCGGGAGCACCTGGGCCAGGCCCGAGAGGAGCTCCTCCTTGGTGAAGCCCTCCTTCTGGAAGTTCACCCGGTCGGTGTCGAGGAAGACGGCGCAGCCGTAGCTGAACTTCGGGGACAGCGTCGCCCCGAAGGCCACTTCCGCGTACTGCTGGACGGGGATGCCGAACTGGTCGGCCATCGCCTGCAGCAGCATCCCGTTCCCGGCGGAGCACTGGTTCGAGAGCCGGAAGTTCTTGATGTCGCCGTGCTCCAGCATCAACACCTTGATGTCCTGGCCGCCGATGTCGCAGATGACGTCGGCGTCGGGCACGAAGGCGATGGCCGACATCATGTGGGCCACGGTCTCGACGATGTTCACGTCGGCGCGTACCGACTCCTGGAGCACGTCGGCGGCGTAGCCGGTGGCGCCGAAGCCGATGACGTCCAGGGTGGCGCCCTGGTCGTGCACGTAGGCCTTCAGCCGGGCGAGGATCTCCTTGGTGTCCGCGATCGGGTTGCCCTTGGAGAGCTGGTACTCCTTGGCGAGCAACACGCCGTTCTCGTCGATCATCACCGCCTTCGAGGAGGTGGATCCGCCGTCGAGGCCGATGACGGCGCGCACGACCTGACCGGGCTCGAAGGTGGCCGGGATGAATTTGGGGATGCGGTACTGCTCGGTGAACGCTTCGAGCGTCTCGTCCGGCCGCAGGAGGGGGGTGCCCGCCGAACCGCCCAGCCGCGAGGCGCGGCCGTTCTGCATGTAGTCTTTGAGGCCCGAGAGCCCACGGTACGGGACGCTCACGTCCTCGCACAGGCCATAGACCACCGCGCCGAAGGCCGCGTAGTACTGGGCGTTCTCGGGGACGAACACCAGCTGGTCGATCGGGACGTCCTTCGGGTAGTCGTAGCCGCGCTCGTCCCAGGTCTCGGGGATGCGCTTTCGCCAGCACTCCACCAGGAAGGGGAGGTAGGTGTTGGGCCCGCCGAGCAGCAGGACGCGGTGCCGCAGCGTGTTCCCGCGGGTGAGCACCGAGAGGTTCTGGTGGACGATCGCGTCCGCGAGGGAGTTCATGATCTCCGGCGCGGGGATGCCGGACTTCACGAGGTTCACGATGTCGGTTTCGGCGAAGACCCCGCACTTGGCGGCGACGTGGTGCAGACGGGTGGGGTCGAAGATGATGCGGCGCACGTCGTCCGACGGCATGCCCACCTTGATCATGCACTTGTCGATCGTGGCGCCCGTCCCCGAGGCGCACTTGTCGTTCATCGAGGTCGACGCCTGCTTCTCGCCCGTCTCCTCGTTGGCCCGGAACATGATGATCTTCGCGTCCTGGCCGCCCAGTTCGATGACGCTCCCCACGTCGGGGTGGAGCTTCTCGACGGCGATGGTGACCGCGTTGACCTCCTG
>JAYVAS010000265.1:0-2546 GCA_043750895.1 Pseudomonadota bacterium | reverse complement strand
GGACCTGGCGGGACGCCGGTGCGCCCGTGGGCGAGCACCTCGCCGATCAGCTCCTGCTGCCGCTCGCCCTCGCCGGCGGTGCGTTCCGGATGGGGGCCCAGAGCGAGCACTTCCGCACCAACGTCGCCGTCATCGAACGCTTCCTGCCGGTGCGGTTCGTGGTGCGGGAGGGGCGGGTGAGCGTCGAGGGGGCGCCCCGGGCCGCTACCCTGAGCCCGCCACCACCCGCTCGTACCGAACCTCCAACTCCCCCCGGTCATGCGCCGGGAAATGCTGGGCTGCCTCGTGGCGAATCGCGTCCGCATGCTCCCGGATCCGCGCCCGCGCGGCGGGCTGGTGCACCGTCGGAGCCACCTCGCCGAGGACGCGCATGAGGCGCAGGCAGATGGCCATGTCGGCCCGGCCGTACTGACGGAGCTGCTCCACGCTCAGATCGAGCAGGTCGACGAAGCGGGGGACGGGCAGGTACACCAGGGCGCCGTTGCCGGCGTGTACGCGGGGGCCGCACTCGCGGCCGGCGGTGTGGAGCAGCAGGCGACCGAGGTGGTCGATGCAGGTCGCGCCGGTGCTCGGGTCGTTGATGGCGGGGGAGATGGCCTTGAGGGCGATGTCCACGATCTGGCGGAAGCCGAACTCGGCGTCGTCCTGCATGGTGCGCATCGCGCCGATGTCCACGCAGGCCCCGACCCCGGCCGGGAACGGCCGGTCGGCCCGCAACAACGGCAGTCCGCGGGCGATGAACGCGCCGTTGGGGCGCTCGACGCGCACGCGGGCGCCGGGAGCGAAGCGCAGCAGGCCCGCCACGTCGATGAGCTGGATGTAGCCGGACGCGGGGGCAGGGAAGACGTGCGGAAGTTCGCCCTCCGGGAACGGGGCGTCGGGACCCGGGCGCGGCGGGTACACCGCGTCCAGCACCGCCTCCGTCTCCGTCGCGATGCGGTCCACCAGCACGTTGGCCTGGATGGACTTCACGATGTGGTGGATGAACAGCACCAGGCCGCCGAGGCAGCAGAGCGCCAGCGCGAGCCCGAGCGTCAGCGCAACGCCGGGCACGAACGGGGGGTCGGTGTGGATCGCGCGCACCACGGCGAGGCAGTAGGCTAAGGTGCCCACGAAGAGGCCGAGCACGCTGCGGCTGACGCGGTCGCGCATGAAGCCGGCGAGGATCCGCGTCGAGAACTGCATCGAGGCGAGCGACAGCGCCACCAGCAGGATCGAGTACACCACCGACACGACCGTCATCACCGCCCCGGCGACGGTGGCCATTAGGAGCTGGGCGCTGGCCGGTTCGGTGCTCAGGAACCGGGAGAGCGCGGCGAAGGCCGGGTAGTCCGCCGCGAGGGCGGCTTCGACCATGGGCAGGAGGGCGCCGAGCCCGAGAAGGGAGACGAGCCACACCGCGGGGCGGAACAACAGGTTGCTGTCGAGGTCGTAGCTCCATTGACGGAGCGCGAAGGTCGAGGGGCGCATGCGGTTGGCCATCCGGTTCGCCGCCGATGGCCGCAGGAGCGGCCAACCACCACGACGTGACCCGCACACCGCCGCCGATGGCCGCAGGACCCGCCAACCACGGTACCCGCCACGCTCCCCTCAAATTTCCTTTTCGTCCCCCCCCCCGCGTTCCGGGTCTCACCTCGCACACGATGGAGAACCCATGACCCGCCTTCCCGCTTCGACTCTCCCGCTTCGCCTCCTCCTCCTCGCCCCGGCCGCCCTGCTCGCCGGCTGCTGGGAGGCCGCCGCCCCCCGCGAGGTGATGGGCAACTTCGACGTCACCTACGCCGACAACCTCCGCGTCTACATCGGTGACGAGCTGGTGGGCGAGGTGACCCCCGGATCTGAGGAGACGCTGACCTGGGACGGCGGCACCTTCACCTCCGCCCAGGTGTGCGGCGAGGACGGCACGGACTGCCCCAGCGAGAGCTTCTGGCGCGCCGCCGCCGTCGACCAGCCCTGGGGCTCCGGCTACGAGCTGCTCAACTTCGTGAACCTCGACCTGGAGCGGGGCGAACCGGGGCAGCGGATGGGCGGCCTGATGGACGCCACCGGGGCCTTCGAGATGCTCGCCGGCTTGGGCGTGGCCGCCGACAATGGCTGTGCGGTGCTCGGCGTCGGTACCGTGACCGGCGCGTTCACCGCCGATGCGGGCGCGATCGAGTCCGGCATCGTGGTCTACGAGTGGTCCGGCGGCTGCCAGATCGGCGAGGTGACCATCGGGTCCAGCCTCCGGCTGGAGACCGACTTCACCGCCACGCGCACCGGCGACTACGACGTGTCCAGCGTGACGCCCGAGGAGCCGATCGACGAGGAGGGCGAGGTGGTCGACCCGGAGGCGCCGGAGGGGGAGGCGCCGGTGGATGGCGGGGCCGCCTAAGAGGGCATCGGCATCGGCAACGGCAACGGCAACGGCAACGACATCGGCATCGGCATCGACAACGCCGGGGTACGGTACGACTCGGGTACATCGGTAACAGATCTCATCGGAGACATGGGTGACAGGTTCAAGGAGGCGACGAGGAGGTCGCCGTGCCCTGGAAGGAGTCAAC
>JAYVAS010000264.1:0-7606 GCA_043750895.1 Pseudomonadota bacterium | reverse complement strand
GGATCCGCGAGCGGCGTGAACGGGACGCGGGCGAGCACGCGCGCCCAGGCCCGGTGGGGCTGCATGTGCTCCTCGGTGCGATGGGAGGCGTACCCGGGGAGGTCGAGCTTTTCGGGAACCTCGGTGAGGAGCCAGACGTCGCAGTCCGCGGCGCCGAGCAACGAGGCGTGACGCAGGTCCCAACGGCCGGCGAGGTTCCAGGTGCCGATCCGGAGGCTCAACGCGGCACAACGCGACGGGGATCCCGCTGGTGGTCGCGACTCACTCGACGCGCCTTAGCACCCATCATCCACGCGACGCGTGCACACCGTCGGCAGCCCCACGTCATCGCGCGGGACGGCGACCGCCACGAGGGCCTCGCCCACGGCGAGACAGACGGTGTCGCATCCTCCGCTGGTGTCGTGGACCGTGAAGTCGACGTGGATGACCTCGCCAGGGGCCTGGGTGACGGCGACGTCGCCGACGACGAGACCGCACGTGCTCGGCACCACGACGAAACCGGCGGCAACGCGCTGGGTCGCGAAGTCGATCACCCCAACCTCCTCGTGCGGGATCACTCCCCCGATGAACGCGAGCCAGTCGGCCTCCGTGTCAAACACCCTCGCCTCGACCGTGCGGGCGTAGGTCCCGCTGTAGACGTCTCCGCCGTAGACGCTCTCGAAGGCGATCCCCTCGCCGGCGCCGTATCCCTCACAGGTACCCGCCGTCTCTCCGGAGACATCGGTGTCGCCCGAGTCGGCGTGGCCGGTATCGGTGTCGCTGGTGCTGCTGTCCTCATCGCCGGTGGCAGCCGACGCGTCGCCGCTGCCGGTGCAACCGAACGAGGCGAGTGCGTGGAGGAGTAGAAGCATGGGCAGCGCCTCGATGTTCACGAGAATACCCGGCAAACGGGCGGGGCGGAGGCGGCGCCAGGGTCCTCGTGCGGGAAGCGTGGACCGGCGCGAACCGCGCTACCATGGACCATGCCCCTCTTCCTGCTCGTCTTCGCGTGCACCACCGTCCCCAAGACCGATGACTCCGCGGTCGTCGAGGAAGCGGACGCCGACACCGATGCGGACACCGACGCCGACGGTGACACGGACACCGACACCGACACCGACGCGGACACCGACGCCGATGGCGACGCCGACACCGACACCGGCGTCACGTGGGCCGACCCCGACACGACCTGCGACGGGGACTGGTCGGAAGCGACGGTGGCGCCCTACATCGACGGCGGCGGGTGCGGCTGGGGCTACGTGTGGTTGACCACCAACAGCTCGGTGTTGGCGCTGACCCTGACCATGCCCGACGCCGATCTGCGCGCTGGCGCCGACGTGATCTACGACCTCGCGGTCGGGTCGGACGCGACCATCGAGATGCTCAGCCGCACCTCCGGGCGCGACGAGCTGTCGTTCTGGACCTGCTCCGACTACTACGAGGTGTTGACCGGGACGGTGCGCCAAGGCGTGAGCGGCACCGTCCACGTCGAGGCGAACTACCTGTGCGCCTACACCGACCCCAACTGTGGCGACGACGAGTGGGAGTACCACGCCCGGGTGTCGCTGCAGTCGGTCACGCTGGCGACGGCGGACGGAACGGTCGAGCCCATCGGCGACGAGACCTTCTACGTGGACTTCGGCTCGGACGAGTGCGGCGGGTAGGGGCGACTCCCCGCGCCGGAGCTCACGCTGCGCGGGCCCCCGGGCGCCCCCACATCCAGACCACCACCGCGAGTAGGAGGGCGTTGGACACGGAGAACACCGGATAGATCATCTCCGGCCAGCGCGCCGCGATCCACCAGCCCAGCGCGAAGCCCATCGCCGGGATGGCCATCCGGCGGTCCAACACGAGGCTGCCGTAGCCCACCACCGTCGCCCAGAGGAAGAGGTGGAGGGCGTGGGCCGCAGCCGGCGGAATGCCTGCCAACCAGGACCCGAAGTCGAGCAGGACCTGTCCGCCGATCGCGATCCCGACCCCGCCCACCAGCCAGCGATTGAACGCCGTCGTCGCCCACGACCCCCAGGAGAGGAGGCCCCCGACGGCGACGAGCACGAAGAAGGACAGGTCGATGATCGCGAGCTCGACCCAGCTCGGCCCGCCGAAGAGCAAGCCCTGGAGCGGGAAGCCCAGGATCGGGAGCACGGTCCACAGGACCAGCAACGCGCCCAGCGCGGCGAGGCGCGTCTTTCGACGCACCGACGGGTCATGGTCGCGGCGGAGCCGGGCAGCTCGGGAGGCGTCGGCGGCGGCATGGGCGCGGAGCGACGCGACCTGCGTCACGAGCTCGGCAGGCGCCGGGTCCAGATCGGCGAGCAGCACTGCGGCGGCGGCGGCATCGGCCCGTCCCAACTCGTAGCGCAGCATCGCGCTGATCGCCGCCTCGCGCCCCTCGCGGGCGTCGGCGCGGCCCGGCTCGATGCGCAGCGCCTGATCGAACCCGAACCGGCACTGTCCATACAATCCGTACAACCCCAGCCGACCCGCGTCGGATGACACCGCCCGCGCCTGCTCCAGCAGCGCCGCGAGCTGACCACCCGCCTGCGCGACCAGGGCCTCCGCGCCCCGTTCCCGAAGCCAGCGTTCGACCCCCTCGAGGAAGACCTCGACCGTCGCCGGTCGATCGGCGGGATCGGCCGACATCGCCCACCGACACAGGGTGACCAGGCCGGCCGGACCGTGCAGCGCCCCCCCGGGTTCAACCGCACGAATGCGCGCGAGGAGCACCATGTCGACGTCCCCGACGTAGGGCGGCCGGCGGGTTAGGATCGAGAACAGCAGGGAGCCGAGGAGGAAGATGTCGGTGCGCTCGGTGATGGGGACGCCCTCCCCGAGCTGCTCGGGGGCCATGTAGGCCGGGGTCCCCGCCGGCCAGGGCTGGTCGTCACCGTGGGGGAGGAAGCGGTGGGCCGTCCGGGAGGTCGTCACGGCGATGCCCCAGTCGACGACGTAGACCTCGCCGAACGCGCCGATCATCACGTTGTCAGGCTTCAGATCGCGGTGGACGACCGAGTGGCGGTGGGCGAAGCGCACCGCGTTCCCGACCTGGAGCAGGACGCGCAGGTGCCACTCCAGCCGGTCGGCCTCCCCGACCACCGCGGCCTCCCGCGCCGGGTCCTCGAGCACGCTGCCCCAGGAGTCCCCCGCGACCCGCCGCATCGTCACCGCCGTGGTCCCGGCGCCGTCGATGGTGACGTCGTGCACCGGGACGATGTTGGGGTGCTCGAGCAGGGCCGAGATCCGGGCCTCCCGGAGCAGGGAGGCGTTGCCGCCCGGCGAGCGCCGCTCGGAACGAAGCTGCTTGACCGCCACCCACCGCCCGAGGGAGCGCTGGTAGCTGAGGCGCACCTCGGACGTCCCGCCCACACCGATCACCGCGCCCTCGTCCGGGTCATCCCCGCCCGGGACGGGCAGGTCGAGCTGGCTCACCTGCGCCAGCTCGAGATCATCGTCCAGTGACGCACCGAAGGTGGAGAGCGCGCGGTGCGCCGGCTCACGAATCAGCGTGTGGCGCAGGCCCAACGGCGTCGAAGCGGGGGGCGACATCTACACGCTCCACCGGTCGTCGGGCACCGACAGCCCACGACCCAGCACGAACGCGCCCCGGGCTGCCTGCTCGGCCACGAGGACGGCTTGTAGCGCCTCGTCGCCGTCGACCTGCTCGAGCACCCAGACCGTGGACGCGAGCATCGCCCGCCCGACCGCCGTCGCCTCCCGCTGGGCCGCCGTGAGCGCCCGCGGGCGACGCTCCAAGACGTCGGTGAGCCCCAGCAGCGCCCCCAGGCGCTCCACCTCGGTGCGCTTGACCCCGGCGTAGCCGAGGTTCTCCCGCACCGAGAGGTGCGGAAACACCAGGCGATCGGCGGGGCACCAGCCCACGGGCCCGGCGTGACGGGCGCCGTCGATGGTCACCACCGCGCGCCCTTCGGCCACGGCGAGCAGAAACGCCGCCGCCCGGGGGCCCTCGACCTCCACCCAGGAGCCCGTCGACACCCGCCGCACCGTCCCCACCTCGACCACCCGCTCACCCACCGGCGGCCTCGAGCGCCTGGTGGTGGGTCCGCGTCAACGAAGCCCAGACGAGGAGGGCGGGGATCGCGACCGGGAGCCCCGACAGGTCGATCGACGCGGCACGGGCGAAACAGAGGGCGCCCGCGGCGAGGATGCCGGGGAAGGCGAGGGGCAGATCGACCCCGGCGAAGACGGCGCCGGGCGCGTCCCCGAGGGCGCGCGCGAGCTGACCCCACCGCGGGCCCACCCGCACGAACGCGGCACGGGCGGCCAACAACCCCAAGGGGAACGCGAGCAGCGCCGCTCCCGCCACCCGCTCGACCATCGAACCAGCCGGCACCGCCCCCGGCGGCACCAGCACCGGCAACCAACAGAGCGCCACCGCCCACGAGGGCAAGTCCTTCCGCGCCAGCACCCACCCGAGCCACGAGGTCGGCACCATCACCACCGCCGTGGCCCACATCGCGACGTAGAAGGCGGTGGCGGCGGCGGCGAGCATCCCGACCCGGCTATCGCTCCCGGTTCTGGTCGGCCGCACTATCCCAGGCCCGCACCGCGTCCACGGGCTTGGCCATGGCGTTGAACAGGTCGCCTTGGAGGAGCAGGAGGTGAACGCGGAACACGGTGGCCTCTCCGCTGCGCTTGAGCCCCGCGGTGACCATCGCCAGCGCCTCGGAGCTCTTGCCCTGCGCCCACAGCGCCCGCGCGCCGCGCCACGCCGCGTCCTGGGCGAGGTCGGTGCGCGCGTCGGTCACCAGCGGCCGGTAGAGGGCCACGGCGCCGGCCCAGTCCCGCGCCGCCTCCTTGGCGGCGGCGTCCTGGTAGACGGAGACGATGTCCGGGTACTTCCGGAACCACCCGGGGTCGTAGTCGAGCGGGGTCGCCGCGGCCCGAGCGGCCATCGCCGTCGAGCTGGTCGCGGTGGTGGTGACGGCCTCTCCGCTCGGCTGGGCTTCGGACACGGTCTGGGCGGCGGGCGCCGGCGCCCGCGGCGGGGCCGCCGGCGCGGCGGGCGCGTCCGACAGGTCGGCCGCGGCCTTGTTCGGAGCCGATCGGGTGGTGGCCTTCTTCTTGTCGGCCGTCCGCTCCGCCTTCGCCACCATCGAGGAGGCCCCGCCGGCGGTCTTTGCCGCCTCTTCTTCGTAGGCGAAACCGGCGTCGTCGTCGGTGAGGCGGTTGGCGGCGACCGACCCGCCGCCATCCGCCTCTAGCGCCGCTCCCGCCAGCGGCGGCGCGTCAACGGTCGGCGTGCTCGGCGACGGCGACACCCCCCGCTGCGCCACCGAGGCGTCCTTCCTCCGCTCCTCCTCGTCGCGCGCGTCCACCGGCTCCGCAGCCGCCTCGGCACGGCCCAGCTCGGCCACGCTCCCCGGGGCGGCGTCCCCCTTCGCCATCTCGGGAACGCCGAACGCGGGGGGTGGCGGCGCAGGCGGAGGCGACGGCACTTCTGCCGACTGCCCGTCCGACGACGAGGCGCCCGCGGGCCCTCCCCCTTCCGGTGCGGCCGCCGATGGCGGCGCCGACGGCCGGGAGGCCTCGTACATCTGATCCTGGACCGACCCCCCGCCCACGATCGGGATGAGGATCGCCACCGCGGCCGCAGCCGCCATCGCCGCGCCGATGCCCGGGAAGGCCCACCACAAGCGGGACGGACGCCGCCGCGACGTGGCCGGGGGCTGGTTCGCCGGGCGCTGGTTCGCCGGAGTCGGGAACCCGACCACTGATCCGGTGGTCTGTGCGGGGGTGGCGAACGGCCCCTCCGAGACCTGCGACAGGATGTCTTCGGCCGATACCCGGGGGGACGGTGCGCGCCCTGGCGACAACGCGTACACCGCCGAGAGGGTCTCGTGGTCGAGTCCCTCCGGGGGTGGCGTGCCGGCGGGGCCGTTCAGCCACTCAGCCAGCAGTTTTGCGCGTTGTTCTTCGTCCACGGGGGTCACTCTTCCTCTTCCTCGGGTTGCCAGATTTTTCTGAAGGCCGCACAGGCGCGGTGGAGAATCACGTCGAAGTTTCCGAGCGTCACACCCATCCGTTCGGCGCACACCTCCCGATCCAGGTCCTCGAGCAGCCGCAAGCGGAGGGCGTCGGCGTAGCGGGGGTTGAGTACACCGAGGGCGGCCTCGATCCGGCTCCGGGTCTGGTCCTGCTCCAAGCGGGCGTCGGGCTCGACGGACGCGCCATGAACGCGGGTCTCCGCTTCCACGGCCTCCTCGAGCCGCCGCCCGCGCTGGTGGGCGCGGTGGACGTCGGTGGCACGGTTGATGGCGATGCGACGAATCCAGAAGTAGATGCTGCGGTCGGCCTCCTGTTGATACTGTTCGATCCGCTCCAGCACGATGCGAAACGTGTCGCGCAGCACGTCTTCGGCGAGCTCCACCCGGCCCAGGCGCGGGAGCAGCACCTCCCGAAAGAGGCTGTCGCCGTACCAGCCGTAGAGCACGCCAAAGGCGGGGCGGTCCCCTCGCTTGAGACGGGCCACGATGGTCCGCTCGTCGGCGATGGGTTGCAGCTCCGCTTCCTCGATCAGGGCGCCTCCTTGGTCACCCGCACGTACAACGCCCGGGACGCGGAGATTCTTACACGGGCGCACCGGGGATGCGGCCCGGACCGCGCCGACCGACGGGAACGCGTAGCGCGCAACGCCGCTCCGCGCGCCCCCGCCTACTGCAACGGGTCGCGCTCGACCGAGAGTCGGAGCTCCAGCACCGTCCGCTGGCGCCACCACCGAGGCCGCACCCGGGCATCGAGGGTCTGGTAGCCGGGCAGCGCCGCCGTCACCGTCGTGGCCCGAAAACGCGGCACCGTGAGGTCGACCGGCGCCGTCCCGACCTGGACCACCTCGCCCGCGCGCGCCGCGCCGGCGTCATGCGAGATCGACGCGCCCGCGGGGAAGCTGGTGATCGAAACCACGTGGGCGCAGGCGGCGAGGAGCAACCACATCCCGTCACCGTAGCGCGTACACTTCCCCGATGCGCCCCCTCCTCGCCCTCCTCCTGATCCTCGCCCCCGGCTGTTCGGCCACCCATCGGGCGATCGTGCAGGACAATCGCGCCCGCGCCAGCCTTGCCGACGCCGCCGAGGCCTACTGGGAGGCGGTGCGGTGGAACAACCCGCAGGCGGCGACCACGTTCCTCGACTCCCCGGAGGCGCGCCGCGGGTTGTTGACCCTGATCGACACCCACACGATCCGCCTGTCAGACGCGGAGGTCCGGCAGGTCGACGTCGGGCCGGAGCTCACCGACGCCACGGCCACCCACAAGCGGCAGGGCGTGGCGCTGGTCCGCGTGGAGGCCTACGCCGCAGCCGGAACGCGGCTGGTCCAGGAGATCATCGAGCAGCACTGGACCCAGTCGCCGAGCGGCGCGTGGTTCGTGGACACCGAGAAGAGCCCGGTCACGGCGGATCGACTGTGGTGAGCGGCGCCCACTGATACCCCTCTCCCCCGGGCCCCCGGGAGAGGGTGCCCGAAGGGCGGGTGAGGGGCGAACCGACCCTGCGCTAGAACGGAATGTCGTCGTCCCCGCCGCCAAAGGGCGGCCCGGAGTCGGGCGCCGGGTCCGGGGTCCGGGAACCGCCGCCGCCGCCGCCGCCGCCGCGGTCGTAGCCGCCGCCGCCG
>JAYVAS010000263.1:0-2807 GCA_043750895.1 Pseudomonadota bacterium | reverse complement strand
CCAGGGGTGTACGCACCCTCGACGCGCACCCCGACCTCGAAGTCGGGGATGGTCGCCGGGGCCGCGGCGCCGGTGAAGGTCTGGTCGGCCGTCTCGTAGGGCCCGTCCACGCCGTCGACGCGAATCCGCCAGTGCCACTCCGCCCCGCCCGGGAAGCCGGGCACCTGGATCCGGTGCGCCGTCTTGGCCTCCACGCCCGGCACGCTGGAGTAGCCGTAGTCGGCCGTGGGGCCGAACTCCACGACGGCGATGGTGGGGTTCGGGGTCTCGAAAGAGACCACCAGCGTCGACGGCGCGAGGGCGCAGCCTCCCGCGGTGAGGTTCGACAGCGTCGGATCGACGATGGTGACCGCGGTAGGCCCGGTGTCGTCCGACGTCGGGTCAGTGGCGTCCATCTCCTTGAACACACAACCGACGGAGAGGAGGGTCAAAAACGAGACGATAGGCATGACGGACCACCGAAGGACAGAAGGGTAGGCCCCTCGGCCCCATCGGGGGAGGTCGACCTGTAGAGATCGCGAAACTCTGTCGCTTTTTTTACGGCCGCCTAAATCGACGCGATCCTCCGTGGCGGGGCGCCGACCGCGCCTACGGCATCTCCAACCCCGCCGCCCCCACCGGGACCCCGTCCACGGTCTGCAGCCACCCCGCCCACACCCCCGCCGCGTCGGGTCCCGTGAGCGGGTCGTAGACGGGCGCCCGCTCCCCGGCGAGGATGCGCAGTCGACTGTCCGCCTCCATCCGAATGAACGGCGCTTCGGCGCGGGTGAGCGCCACCAGCGCCTCGACGCCCCGGCGGTCGTTCCCGCGGGCGAGCGCCACGGCCTCGGCGAGCATCAGCGACTCGTCCTTCTCGGCGGCCAGCGCACGCGCCAGGGCCTCCCGTTGGGCGGGGTCCGCCGCCGCCGCCCGCACCGCCACCTCCCGAACCGCAGGATCCGCCGACCCGAGCCCCTGCACCGCGGGCGGGAGGGCGGCCGCGGGGGGTTCCGCGTGCTCGTGCTCCTCGTGGCTCGCCGGGATCTGGGCGAAGCCCCAGAGCACCGCACCGAGCGCGACCCCGACGCCGAGCGTCTGCCCCGCGGCCTTCACCGGGTCCGCGGCGTGGCGGATGGCGAAGCCGACGAGCACCACCGTGAGCAGCACGCCGAAGAAGGTGACGATCATCGGGCCGGTCGGATGCTCGTACGAGACCGCGACCCCGGCGACGCTCACGGCCAGCCCGGTGACCCACCCGACCAGCAGTCGCGGCAACACGCCCCGCACCAGCAGGCGCGCGATCACCGCCGGGATGACGAGGTAGCTGAACACCAGGATCACGCCCGACACCGACACGATGGCGGTCAGCGCCAGGCCGAAGCTGGCGTAGAACATCAAGTCCCACAGCGCGACGTTGCGCGATTCGGCCCGTGCGTCCGCGGGTCGGTAGCTGATCTGCAGGAAGCGCTCCCGGGCGAAGACGTGGAACACCCCGACCGCCGCGCAGACGCCGGCCAGCAGCGCCACGTCGGTCGGCTGCACCCAGACGATGTTGCCCACCAGCAGATGCTCGAGCTTCTCGCCGCCGTGGCCGTCCTCCGCGAAGTGGATCATCAGGATGCCGGCCGCGGCGCTGACCGCGTAGGCGATGCCGATGATCGCCTCCTGGGGCACGCGCTCCTCGAAGAGTCGCGCTGCCGAGAAGGCCGCGGCCCCGATGAAGGTGAACAGCAGCGCCATCGCGAACGCGGTTGCCCCGTCGGGCTCGTGGCCCAGGTACACCGCCCAGGTGGTGCCCAGGGCGGCGACCTGCGCCAGGGCGAGATCCACGAAGATGACCCCCCGTTCGAGCACATGGAGGCCGAACCAGCCGAGCGTGATGACGATCACCACGCAGGCGAGCACGGGGAGGATCATCCAGGTCATGGGGACTCCGACGGGGCGGCCTAGAGGAACGCGGTGATGAGCGAGTTGATGTACGCGAAGTAGTCCGTCGCGGCGGGCACTCCGCCCACGTCACCGGGCACCCGCGCGACCTTGCCGCCCACGGCCTGCGCGAGCAGGACGGGGATCTTGTCGTCGTAGTAGGTGGTCACCTCGACCACCTTGACGTTCTGGGCCTTCATCAGGCCCAACAGCGCGTCACGGTGCGAGGCGGTGGGCGGGATGCCCGGCCGGTCCTCGACGTAGCCCACCACCTTCACGCCGAAGCGGTTCACGAAGTAGGGCCAGCTCTGGTGGTAGAAGACCATCGGCTTGCCCTTGAGCGGCGCCGCCATCTTCATCCACCCGCCCATCTTGTCGGTCAGGCCCTTGGAGGCCAGGAAGCTGTCGAGGTTCCCGGCGATCGCGAGCCGCACCAGCAGATCGCCGCCCATGAACCTCACCAGCTCCGTCCCGAAGGTGGCCTCCTCGATCTTCGCCTTGTACGCCTTCGCGTTCGCCATGTAGGTGGCGAGGTTGGCCGGATCGACCCGCCCGAGCCCCGCCGCGATGTTGTCGGCGACGGGGACCATGTTCACCGGATCCGTCCACAGGTGCGGGTTGCCCTCCGGGTGCAGATCTCCCTTGGCCCGGGTGAGTTCGGTGGGCACGTCGAGGATCCTCACGCCGGCGGAGGCCCGCACGTACCCGGGTTGGCCGGGGCGGATCTTCGGGTTGCCCGCCGAGTCCAGCAGGCGCTCCGACCACAGCTCGAGGTTGAGCCCGTTCTCGACGTAGAGGTCCGCCTTCGTCACCTGGGCCATCAACGCCGGGGTGGGAGAGAGGAAGTGCGGGTCGTCCGTCCCGCGCGCGAGCACCACGACGTTCGCGGCCGGCGCGATCCG
>JAYVAS010000262.1:0-8327 GCA_043750895.1 Pseudomonadota bacterium | reverse complement strand
TGAAGCGGCCGGACACGGCGGTGGCGGCGCGGGAGCTGTTGGGGCGGTTTCGGTAGGGGCGGGCGCCGGGCGCGGTCGACGCCGACGGTCCGGCCCCTGCGGCGGTCCCCAGGCTCACACGAGCGGTCCGATCGGCAGGTCACGCTCCAGCACCATCTCGATCGGCGTGTAGGGGCGACGACGCGCCTCCGCGCGCGGTTTGAAGCCCATCCGCCGGTAGAAGCCCTCGGCATCCTTGGTGCCCAGCATCACCCGCGCACAATCGCGGACCGCCGCGTGGTCGAGGAGCGTGCGCATCACGGCGTCTCCGAGGCCGCGGCCGCGCCAGTCCTCGGCCACGATCACGTCGTACACCCAGGCGCACTTGGCTCCGTCCGCGATCGCGCGGGCGCTGGCCACGACCCGCGGCCCCACCCGCGCGATGACCCAGGCCGAGGATTGGACGTGGGCCGTGCGCAGGCGCTCCAGCGGGATGCCTTCGTTCCAGTAGGTGGCTTCGAGGCCCGGACAGAGGGCGTCGGGGTTCACGAACAAGCGTGCGGGCGAAGCGAGGAAGGCGGGGTCGGGGAGCTCCGGCGCCAGGGCCCGGATGGTGTCGATCGCCTGGGTCTGGCCCGTCGCCCACAGGTGCTCCAGGACCTTGAGCCGCACCGCGTCGGGTTTGCCCTGCCCGACCTTCACGTGGACGGTCGGCTTGCCCCGGACGCCGAAGATCAGCAGCTTTGCGACCGCTTGCCGGTAGGACGGGTCGTCCGCGGTGATGGGCACGAAGCCGCCCTCGGGCTGGTAGTCCTGCATCATCTTCTGGAGCACCGCGGCCTTCCTGTCGGGATCCTCCTCGGCCACGAGGGTGCCGTGCAGCTCCGTCGCCTCGAACCAGGTGGTCGCCGGACAGGCGCGGGCGGGATCGAAGACGTAGGACGGGATGCGCGCGATGACCCGCTCGGTGGTGATCACCGCGGGCCGACCGAGGGCACGGGCCTTCTCGCCGGTGGCGCGCCCGTGGAACCAGACCCCGTCGGCGGTGAGGACGGGGTGGAGGGTGCGGAGGAGCGGGCCATCCGGGGTGGTGCTGGCGAGGTGCGCGATCATGGCTTCCCTTTCACCGCAAAGGGGTCTATGAGAAAGATCCACTTTGGAGATTTCGTGTGGACCGCCTGGCTGGCCGACGGCCCGACGCTGCCGGCCCGGCTGGCCCGCGCCGTCGTGGGTGACATCCGGGAAGGCGTCCTGCATCCTGGCGATCGACTGCCGGGCTCTCGCACGCTGGCCACGACGCTCGGGGTGCATCGAAACACGGTCCTCGCGGCGATGCGGGAGCTGGAGGCGGAGGGGTGGACCCGTTCGGTCTCCGGCAGCGGCACGGCGGTGGCCGCCAGCCTGCCTGCCCACGCGGCGCGGCACACCGTCGCGGCCAACTTCCCGGTCCGCGCCTGCGCCCAGCTGCCCTTAGGGCCCGTACGACCGCCCCCGACGCTCCTGGACCTCGGCGGCGGGATCCCGGACACGCTCCTCTTCCCCCGGGACGAGCTGGGCCGGGCCTGGCGGCGCGCCCTCCGACGGCCGGGGATCCTCGACTACGGGGACCCCCAAGGCACGCTGCGGCTGCGGGAGGTGCTGGCACGGCTGTTGTCGGGCATGCGCGGCATCCGCGCGACGCCGGCGGACGTGCAGCTCACGCGGGGGGCTCAGGGCGCGGTGGACCTTCTGGCGCGGGTGCTCTTCCGTCCGGGGGATCGGGTGGCGGTCGAGGCCTTCGGCTATCGACCCGCGTGGGCGGCGCTCCGGAGCGCGGGGGCGGTGCTGGTGCCCATTCCGGTGGACGGCGAGGGCCTGCGGGTCGACGCGATCCCCGAGGACGTGCGCGCCGTCTACCTCACGCCCCATCACCAGTACCCCACCACGGTGACCTTGAGCGCCACGCGGCGCCTCGCGCTTCTGGCCCGCGCCCGGCGCAGCGCCATCCCCATCCTCGAGGACGACTACGACCACGAGTTCCACTACGACGGTCCGCCGGTCCTCCCGCTCGCCGCCGAGGGGGGCAACGTGGTCTACATCGGCACGCTCTCCAAGATCCTCGCGCCAGCGCTGCGCCTGGGCTTCATCTGGGGCCCGCCGGCGTTGATGGTGGCGCTGCCGTCGGTGCGCCGGACCATCGACCATTGCGGGGATGCGGTGCTGGAGAGCGCGGTCGCCGAGCTCTTCGAGGGCGACGAGGCGTGGCGCCACATCCGTCGCGCCACGCGGATGTACCGGGAGCGGCGAGACGTGCTGGTGGAGGCGCTCCACCCCTTGCCGGTGGTCGCGCCCACGGGCGGCATCGCGCTGTGGTTGCCGACGGCGCATCCGAGTTGGGAGCATCGCGCGGCGGCGCGGGGCGTCGGCATCCGGGGTGCACGGTGGTTCACGCCGGACGGCGCGGATGGACCGGGCGGACGCGTCGTGTTCTCGGCGCATCCGCCGCACCGGCTGCAGGAGGCGGCGAAGCTGCTGGTCGCGGCGTGGCCGGGGGACCACGCCCTTCGCTGACGTCGTCGTCGCGCTGGCGGGGCACCTCCGGCCAATCCCCGGACGGGCCCTTACGCCGGCGGTTCCGACTGGCCCGCCTCGTTCGCGCCCCAACAGGCGATGGTGCCGTCGTCCCGCAGCGCGCACGCGAAGAAATCGGCCACGGACACCTGGGTGAACCAGCCGTCCCAGGGCTCGGTACCCCGGTCCTCGCCCCAGCACCGGATGTCGCCGTCGTCGGACACCGCACAACTCCATAGCTCGGAGGTCGAGATATACACCTGGCCCGTCAGCTCCGGCGGGTCCGATTCGCCCAGGATGTTCTGCCCCCAGCAGACGGGGGTGCCCGAATCTCGCTCGAGCGCACACGCGTTGGCGGTGCCAAGGTCGAGCACCCCCAAGGACAGGTCCGGCGCGAGCGGCCACCCGTTGTCCTTCCAACCCCAGCAGGTGGGAAACCCATCGGCGTCCAGGGCGCAGGTGAGCACGCCTCCGGCCCGTACCGTGGCGAATCCGGAGTCCGTCGGTGCCGACGGATCGTCACCGCTGGCGTCCGTGCCGAAGCAGGTCACAACCCCCTCTTGGTCTACCCCACAAGCATGGGTGCTGCCGAGGTCGAAGTCCACCCACGTCCCGGGAACGTCGGGTTCGGCGCCCACCTCCTCCCCATTTCCCCAACACGTCACCACACCGGAGGGGCGCAGCCCACACGCAAAGTATGCGCCCAAGGAGATTTGAGTGAACGGACCCGGCTCCGGCTCGGTCCGACCGCGCCGGTCGCGCCCCCAGCAGATCACCTCCCCGGCGTCGGTGAGCGCGCAGGCGTAGTCATCGACCGCCTCCACTTGGACGAAAACGTGGGGGCCCGTGGTTTCGGTCTCGGTGTCTGTGTCGGTCGTGTCCTGCGTCGTACTGGCCTTGGTGTCCTTGTCCTTGTCCTTCACCGGACCGGTGCAGGCGAGGAGGAGCGGGAGGAGTTCCGTCATGGTCAGGGCACCTTGTCGGAGGGGGTGTCGTCGGGGAACGGGGTCTTTGGGTCCTCGGGGTTGCGGGGCCCGCACGCGATGGCGAATCGGCAGGTGAGACTGGTCAGCCAATCGTCGCCCCCCTCCCAGAAGGAAGAGTGCGATAGAATTGCGAGAAGATGTGCGACGTCGACGGATCGCGTCGTGGTGAACCTGGGGTCGTTGTCCAGGCGTTCGACGGGGAGGCTTTTCGCAGCCTCCTCAAGCCCGGAGTGCATCAATCCGCTCACGGCGCCGCCGACGCCCCCGCAAGTGGTGCTCTGGAAGGAAATCCCCTGAGTGGGACGGTTCCAACTGAAGAACCCTCCGAGCGGGGAACCGTCGAAGATCGGGCTGGCACGGACGCTGACCATCCCTTCGACAAGGACCGCTCGGCCTCTCATGGGCCTGGCGTTGTCAATCAGCAGTTGCATGGGCATGTTCGCGGTGAAGATCGGCGCGGGGCCAATCACCTCCGTAAGCGAGCGTGCCACGGTGAGCGACCACCTCTCCCAGACCCGGACCTTGGTCCCGGCGACCGCGCACGCGTAGTCCTTGCCGGAGGAGCCCCCGGTCACCCTCGCCAGCAGCCGATACCCGCAGAATCGTTCGTCGAACGGCCAGACGGCAGTATCAGGTTCTTCTCGGAGGACGAGCAAATCGAAGCTGTCGTACGTCCCCAAGACGACATACATCATCCCCTGCTCGAAGGCGATGGGGGCGCCGGTCCAAAGGGGGTCATCGCCCGCGGTGCCCGCGTACTCTCTGGGCACGGGCCCGAAGTCTGCGAGCGGGGCCCCAGCGCAGGCGGCGATGGACTCCGCCAGCGAGCGGGTGATGTACCCTCCGTCAAATCGCACGGCGCCTGGGGGCGGGCGGACCAGATGCCCGCTGTTTCCAGGGAGGAGCGGTCCCCCGGCCATGAACGCCGCCGCCCGCCGGTTACCGAGCGGTGCCGGACCCAGGCGGGACGCCGCGGCGGGTCGCGCCGGGCGCTCCAGCGCACACCCGCACCGGCTCCGGGCCGCCATCAGTTGTTCCTCAACATCCCGCGGATCGTGAACGACACGGCGGTGGGGCCCGTGAACCCAGTCACCTTCCACCGCAGGTACTTGAGAAGCTGGGGGAAGTTCTTCTTCTCGAACGAGGTCGCGTTGGCCGCGGGGATGTTGGTGAACGAGGAGATCGTCACCCAACCGTCTTCGCTGTCGGTCGACATACCGGTGATGATGCTGACCACGAAGTTCGTCGCCGTGCCTTCGACGCCGTTGACCCAGAGGAGCAGGTCTGCCTGGTCGTACTTCGACACGTCGACCGCCTGAATGAGCGCCTGTACGGCCCCCTGGGCGGTGACCCTCGCCACACCGTCCGTCAACCAGATCTCCGTCGCCATCGGAACCTCCCTGTGTGAAGGACGCCCCGTGAAGGACGCCCCGTGAAGGACGCCCCGTGGAGGATTGTATCCCACACTGAAGCACCTGTGGAAGGACTGTTCCGTGATTTTTCGAACGACTTTGGGGTGCACCGACTGGTCGGACGGACCCCGCCGGCGGCGCGCCCGACCGCCGGGCTCGAACCCGGTTGGCGCGACGTCGGCCTCCATGCCGTTTCCAGACCGGCCCATAACGACTACGCTGCGCCGTGTCCTTCGTCCGCGTCGCCGTCCCCCTCCCCGTCCACGGGCTCTACACCTACGCGGCGCCGCACCCGCTCGCCCCGGGCGTCTCGGTGGTGGTGCCCTTCGGGTCCCGGGAGGTCACCGGCTGGGTGGTGGAGCCCGCCGACGATCCCGAGGTGCCCGCCATCAAGTCGGTGCTTCGGGTCCTTGACGAGGAGCCCGCCTTCGGCGCCGAACAGCTCGCCTTCTACAGGTGGATCGCCGAGTACTACCTCTCGCCGCTCGGCGAGGTCATCGCCACCGCCACCCCGGTGGGCGCCAAGCAGACCACCCGCCGCCTCTACCGGGCTACCCCGGAAGGGGTGGAGACCCTCGCGGTGACACCGCCGGAGGGGGATCAGGGCGCGGTGCTGCGCGAGGTCGTGTCCCGGCCGGACATCACCCGCAGCGCCCTGACGCGGCGTCTGCACGGCGAGGTGGCCGACGTGGACGGTCCCCTCCGCGCGCTGATGGACCACGGCTACGTGGCTGGCCGCGACGAGCAGATCGTCGCCGTGCACGACACCGAGACCTGGGTGGTGCCGGTGGGCGACCCGTCCCTCGCGGCCCTCACCATCCGAGGTCCGCGGGTGCGCGAGGTGCTGGTGGCCCTGGCGTCCGGGCCGCTGCGCGCGGCGGGACTGAACGGCCCGGCCGTGTCCCGCCTGGTGCAGCTCGATCTGGTGCGGCGGGAGGAGCGCCCCCGCACCGTCGCGTCGACCGGGGCCGCCCCGTCCGCACCGCCGGTGCTCAACGACGAGCAGCAGGCCGCCGTCGCCGCCGTACGCGGCCCGGGGACCTGGCTGTTGCACGGCATCACCGGCTCCGGGAAGACCGAGGTGTACCTGGCCCTCGCCACCAGGGCGCGGGACGAGGGGCGGCAGGTCCTGGTGTTGGTGCCAGAGATCTCGCTCACCCCCCAACTGACCGACCGGTTCGGCCGTCGTTTCCCGGACGGCGTGGCGGTGCTCCACTCGGCGCTCACGCCCGCGGAGCGGCTACGCGAGTGGCGGCGGATCCGCGCCGGCACCGTGGGTGTGGCCGTCGGGGCCCGCTCGGCGCTCTTCGCGCCCTTCACCAACCTCGGGCTCATCGTGGTGGACGAAGAGAACGACGATTCCTACAAGCAGGACGAAGGCGTGCGTTACCACGCCCGTGATCTCGCGGTGGTGCGGGGGCGGCAGGCGGGCTGCCCGGTGGTGTTGGGCTCGGCCACGCCGTCTTTGGAGTCCTGGGAGAACGCTCGCCGGGGGCGCTACCACCTGCTCACCCTGAGTCGCCGAGCCACCCCCCGACCGGTGCCGCGCCTCGAGGTGGTGGACCTGCGCGAGGAGCCCCGGGAGACGCTGGTGGCGGCGCCGATCCGCGCCGCGGTGGCCGAGGCGCTCGCCGCCGGGGGCAAGGCCATCCTGCTCTACAATCGCCGTGGGTATGCCACGTTCGTGGAGTGTCCCGGCTGCGGTCAGGCCTACGACTGCCCAAGCTGTGGCATCGCGATGGTCTACCACCAGCAGAAACAATCGCTGGACTGTCACTACTGCGGTTTTCATCGCACGTTTCGGCCCGACTGTCCCAAGTGTGGCGCGCTCGTCGAGGTCATGGGGCGTGGCACCGAGCGGATCGAGGAGGCGGTCACCGAGTTGTTTCCAGGCATCCCGGTGGGCCGGATGGACGCCGACACCACCGCGCAGCGTGGCTCCCACGCCCGCATCCTGGAGGCGTTCCGCAACGGGGAGCTGCGCCTCCTCGTGGGCACCCAGATCGTCGCCAAAGGGCACGACTTCCCCGACGTCCACGTCGCAGCGGTGTTGGGAGCCGACCACCTGCTGGGCATGCCTGACTTCCGCTCCGCCGAGCGCACCTTCGCGTTGGTCACCCAGCTCACCGGTCGGGCCGGGCGGGGCGACGTCCCGGGGAGGGTCTTCGTCCAGACCCGTCATCCCGAGCACCCGGTCTGGGACACCATCGGTGACATGGCCGCGTTCGCCGCCACCGAAGACCGGGTCCGAAACGCGCTGCGCTATCCCCCCTTCGCCCGGCTGGTGCTGCTCCGCGTCGAGGGGGTCGACCGACCCAAGACCCGAACCGCGGCGGCCGATTTGGCGGCGGCGCTCCGGGCCCAGGCGCCCCGGGGGGTGGACGTGTTGGGTCCCGCGGTGGCCCCGCTCCCGCGGCTCGTCGGGCGGTGGCGCATGCACGTGGTGCTACGCGGGCGGGATGTGAAGGCGTTCCGGGGTTTCCTGGAGGCGACGCACCGGACGTGGAAGGTGCCACATGGGGTGCGGTTGATCGCGGATGTGGATCCGCGGACGTTGAGCTGAGGGGGGCGGTGCTACGATGGCGTGATGCGCGTCATCCTCTGCACCTGCCCCCCGGACGCGGCGGACTCCCTGGCGCGACACCTCGTCGCCGCGGGGGCCGCCTGTGTCAACATCCTCCCCGGCGTCCGGTCGATCTACCGGTGGAAGGGCGAGCTGATGGAGGACGGCGAGTCGCTCCTCCTCGTCAAGGCCGCCGCCGAGCGGGTGGACGCGCTCCGCGCCTCGCTGGTCGGCGTCCATCCCTACGAGCTCCCGGAGTGGGTGGTCCTCGACGTCGACCCGCTGACGTCGGCGCCGTACCGGGATTGGGTGCGGGCTACTCCTCCTCCTGCGCCACCGACACCATCTCTGAAACGGACGTGAATTTCTCCCGCACCTTGCCCAACGCCTGGCCGCGACGAAGCTCCGCGGCGTCGATCCGGGTCCAGCCGGCCCAGTCGACCGGGGTGATCCCCGCGCGGGAGAGAAGGCGGTCGACGTCGGGGAGCGTCTGCCCGGTGCGCTCGCCGAAGTCGGCGAGCATCGCGAGGACCGTCTCCTCCGCGTCGGGTTTGTTGGTTCCGACCACGCCGCTCGGCCCGCGCTTGGCCCACCCAACGACGTAGTGCCCGGTGATACGCTTTCCCGATCGACCGACCACCCGGCCGCCCGCGTTGGGAATGTGGCCGCGCTCGGCGTCGAACGGCACCCCAGGCACCGGGATGCCGCGATACCCCACCGCGGTGTACACGAGGTCGACGGGTTCGTCCCACGGATCGCCTACCGGCACGGCGATGTAGCCGTCCCCGCGCCGTTCCAGGCGGTTTCGGACCAGCCGGATGGCCTCGACCCGGCGGT
>JAYVAS010000261.1:0-3634 GCA_043750895.1 Pseudomonadota bacterium | reverse complement strand
GGGGGGGCCCGAGGCGAAACTGCGCCTCAGCGAGCAGAGTATAGTTCCGAACGGCGGAATCGTCAAGGCCCCCCGACCGGCGCGTCCGGTACGACCTCGACCTGACGGATAGGATGGGCCTCGAGACACGCGCTCCGGCACGCTTCATCGGCGCACGCGTCGGCACATCCCTTGCGGGCCGCATCTTCGGCGGGAAGCGTCCCCATCCGGCCCTCACCCCGTCAGGCGCCGCCGGGATCGCGCCTGACGCCACCGCATGATCGTGTCGAACAGCCGCATGTAGAGCGGCGTCGGACTGTCGTCGGACTTGGGGGCCCAACTGTCGCACACGTACGGCACGTACATGCTGCGCCGGAGGCTCTCCCAACCGGTGCGCGGCGATCCCTCGACCCGATGCCACATGCGACCGTCGTGGACGGTCAAATCGCCCGGCCAGGTCTCCACCGCCACTTCCCGAGGATCGGCCTTGGAGGTGACGAAGTGGATCTTGGAGAACAGTGTCGACCAAACGCCCTGGGTGTGACTTCCGGGCAGGAGCCGGAGGCCCCCGTCTTCGGGACGGATGCGATCGAAATGAAGCCCGATGTTCAACATCGGACCGGGCATCTTCCCGTTGTAGAACACGTCGCGGAGCGCGTCGGTGTGCCAGGCGAGGTCGGGCCGCAGGCTCCCTTCGGCCCGTACGTACCGGTTGAACACCACCCCGTCCTTCTCGCGATCGCCGATGCGGGCGTCCTCGCCGATGAGCCGACGGACCGGCTCGAAGCGCGCGTCGCGGACGAACTGGCCCAGGAACGGGCTGTGGACGGACGAGAAGCCCATCCGGTACAAGAAGTCCTTGCCGTCGGGGTCCAGTCCGAACCACACCGGCACCCCGTAGACCTTCCGCGTGCCGGCCCCGAGCAGCGCGGCCTCGACCCGGTCGATCTCGGCGAGGATGGTGTCCACTTCCACCGCGGACGCCACCCGATCGTAGACGAGGTAGCCGTGGTGGTCGAGAAACACCTGCTGCACCGGGGTAATCCCGGGCCCGAGGCGGAACCGGGTGGTGAGCGGAAGGGCGACCACCGCCCGGGTCAGCGCTTCCGGCTCCAGGCCGGCCAACCCGGACTCGTCGAACGGCGCGGGCGGCAGATCGTCCGGCGCCCACCGGGGGGGATGGCGCGGCGTGGAGGCAGGGGGGGCGGCTTCGGCAACGGCGGACACGGCGACTCCGGTGTCCCGGGCAGTCTAATCAATCGTTTGATTGAAAGCAAGGAGGCGCGCTGCAGCGCCCCGGGCGACCGTGCTCGGCTACAGGTGGCCCACCGGCCGCAGCTCGTACATCACCGCCATGAGCAGATTGAAGGCCTCCCCTTCATCCTCGCAGTCCTCGGGCTTCTCGACCCGGGACCACACGTCGTCGAGCGAGTAGCTCCGCAAGGTCGCCAACGCGTCCTCGTCGGCGAGGATGCGGGCAACTTCGTCACGGTCGAGCTTGTACATGCATCCACCGTAGCACGGCGGACCCGCCCGGCGGCGCACGGGTTAGCCCCGGCGGCTCGGAGCCGTCATGACCCTTCGCCCGCTGCTGCCCGTCACCGCGCTCCTGACCCTGGCCTGCGCGGGCCTGGGCGCGTCCGAGGACGACGAGAAGACCGGTCGACGCGACGATCCCCGCGGATCCGACACCACGACCGACCCCACCGACCCCACCGACGAGACCGACGAGACCGACACCGACACCACCCCGCCCGAGCCGACCTGGCACGACGTCCTCATCGACTTCGACGAGCTCGACCGCGACCAGTCCGTGGACACGCTCTACGCGGAGGCGCTGGTGTTCGAGGTGGAGGGTGGGAACTCCATGAACTCCTGGAACTACGAGGCGTACTCCGAGTCGCCGCCGTGCACCGCCTACACCAGCAGCAGTCCAGGCGGCGCGGGATCGGAGGACGACTTCCGGATCGTGTTCACCACTCCGGTGCGGAACTTCAGCTTCGTGAGCCTCGGGGACCAGACCGACGGCAAGTACGGCGTCGCCGACGTGCTCACCGAGGACGGCAGCACGGGGACCCTGAACCTCAGGGGCGACGGCGGGAGCAGCACCGGCGAGGTCCAGGACTTCTCGGAGTGGGACAACATCGTGGAGATCAGCATCCGGGACATCAGCGACCCCTACACGGTGAACATCGACGACATCACGTTCGAACAGCAGGATTGACCCGGGAGGCCCCCGCGGCCTCCTACGGCCCACTCCTACACGTCCCCGCATCGCACGCACAGGTCTCCGGCGCCGGCCAAGGGCGTTCGGTCGCGGCGGAGCACCCGATCTCGATGACCGCGATCGCAGCGTCCGTCGAGGCGCAGTAGACGGTCTCGGTGCACGGATTGCCGGTGTAGGCGCAGTCGGCGTCGGCCTCGCAGGGGGTGCACAGGCTCGGGTCGTCGACGCAGGCGTCGATCACCACGGCGGGGGAGGCACACGCGAGGAGGACGACCAGCATGCCCAATCCTGCCACACCCGGCCGCCCAATGGCCATGGACGGGGGCGGTGATCGGCCGTACCCTGGCGGCGCCATGCTCGTCCTCGTCGCCCTCACCCTCGCCGACCCCCTCTTCAGCGTCGAGCGAGGCCTCTACGAGGCGCCGTTCACCGTGACGCTCACCCCGTCCACGGCCGACGCCACCATCAGCTACGGCGTCGGGCCCAGCGCCCCCACCGCGGCCTACACGGAGCCGCTCGACATCTCCGCGACCACCGTGCTCCGGGCCCGGGAGACCTTCCCCGACGGCACCGTGTCGGCGATCGTCACCCACACCTACATCTTCGTCGACGACGTCATCACCAGCGCCGACATGGACCCGCGCATCACCACCGACGGGCGCTACGCCGACACCCTCACCGAGACGCTGCGCACCCTCCCGTGGATCGCCCTGGCCGTCCCCGGCGGGGTCACCACCTCCGAGCAGTCCACGTCGACGGAGTGGTTCGACGCCGCGAGCGGCACCGCGGTCGGGATCGGAAGCGGGAGCCGGTCGGTCGGAGGACACAGCCTCTATGCGTACGAGAAGACCAGCATCCGGCTCGTGTTTCGCGACGAATACGGCGCCGGCCGCCTCCATCTGGACCTCTACGGCGACGACGCCACCGGCGTCACCCCCGAAACCAGCTTCGACGCGCTGACCCTGCGCGGCGGCAACCACGACTCCCAGTTCTACCTGGGCACGGCCGGGCAGCACATCCGCAACTTCTGGATGGACGAGACCCAGCTCGAAATGGGCCACGTCGCCCCGCACGGGCGCTTCGCCCACGTGATGCTCAACGGCGCCTACCGCGGGCTGTACCACGTACGCGAGCGCTTCAACGCCGCGATGTCGAGCGACTACTTCGGTGGGGACGAGGACGACTACGAGGCCATCAACGGCGGGCGCGCCTTCGACGGCTCCGGCGCCGCCTGGGCGGCCGTGGTCGCGTCGCGCGGCACCTATGCCGAAGCCCGCCACTGGCTGAACGTCGCGAACTTCCTCGACTACATGGTGCTGAACTACTACGCGGCCAACGCCTGGGACTGGAGCTCCGACCACAATTGGATCGCGGTGGGCCCCACGACCCCTGACAGCGGCGGCTTCGTGTTCCAGTCTTCCGACTCGG
>JAYVAS010000260.1:0-2275 GCA_043750895.1 Pseudomonadota bacterium | reverse complement strand
CGCTGACGCCAGCTCCGCGACGGCAAGGCGCGCGATCCGGACCCGAGCGGCGAGGCCATGACGGCAGGTCGGGGCGTGAGGCTCGTTCGGGAGCGCATCACACCAGAAGCACCGGGGGAGGGGGTTTGCTGCCCTTGCTACGTCAAGAGTTATCGGCGTTGAACCCGTCAAAGTCCGGATATTATGGTAACTCATGGAAGCAGGGAACCGCAGGGAACGTTCACGGTCCCGCTCACCCTGCCACCGCCGACGGCTCCACCGCCGGACACAGCGACGCGAGCGCGCAGCTCCCGCACTTGGGCTTCCGCGCCACACAGTGGTGCCGCCCGAACAGCACCACACGGTGACCGAAGTCCGTCCACCCCGCCTGAGGGATGAGCTTCATGAGGATCGGCTCCACCTTCTCGGCGGTCTTCTCGGTGTGCCATCCCCAACGCCCGGTCACGCGGAACACGTGGGTGTCCACCGTCACCCCGCTGTTGATGCCGAACGCGGTGCCGAGCACCACGTTCGCCGTCTTGCGCGCCACGCCCGGCAACCGGACGAGGTCCGCCATCCGCGGCGGGACCTCACCGCCGTGCCGCTCCACCAGCAGCCGGGCGCTGTCGACCGCGTTGCGCGCCTTCTGGCGGAAGAACCCCGTGCGCCGGATGACCTCGGAGACCTCGATCGGGTCGGCCGCCGCCAGGGCGTGGGCGTCCGGCCAACGGCGAAACAGCTCGGGCGTGACCTGATTGACCATCGCGTCGGTGGATTGCGCCGAGAGCTGGGTGGCGATGAGGAGCTCGAAGGGGTCGCGGTAGTCGAGCGCGCACCGCGGATCCGGCACCATCTGCGCCAATGGGCCGAGGAACTGCGCGGCGGTCTGAGCATCGATCACGGGCGACGAGCGGGCATGGGCGCGCCCTAACCGTCGTCTCGGGTTGACGCGTCCACCCCTACAGGGCTACCGTCCCTTCGGAGTGTTCATGCTGCTCCTCGCTGCTGTTTCTTACGCATCCACCGTCACCGAGATCCCCACCTTTCTTCGGGGTGACGTGGCGATCCGCTACGGCTGGGATCACACCTCCGGGCGCCTCGCCGAGCGGGCCGATCCCGAGGTCGTGGTCGGCAACCGCGCGTTGGACACGCACCTGCTGTACTACTCGGTCGTGTTCGCGCCCGGTCCGGGGATCGCCGTCTACGCGGAGCTCCCGCACTACGTCGCGGAGAACGTCTCCTACAGCGAAGCCCAGTCGATGGTCTACGACCCGGCCACGGAGAGCGGGACCTACGTGGGCACCGACCCCATGGACCCCGGCACCTACGTCTCCGGGTCCGGCCTGGACGGCGTCTGGATCGGGCTCCGGGCCACGCCGTTCTCCGAAGCGTTCACGGGCCGGAACAACCGCGCCACCTGGCGGGTGGACCTGGCCTACCGCACCGGCTCGGAGAAGAACCTCTGGACCGGCGGCGCCGGCGACGGCGCGCCCGCGTTCCGTCTCGGCTCGGCGTTCTCCACCAGCGTGAACACCACCCAGCCCTACCTCGTGGGCGACCTCACCTGGTACACCGCCAAGGATCGGGAGCTCGAAGCGGGCACGGTCACCGTGGACCCGGGCAACCGCCTCGACCTGCGCACCGGCGCGGAGTTCGTCGCCTGGGAGCAGTCCGCCTCGGGAGCGGCGTTCATGGTCGATCTCCACCTGGGGTTTGCGTACCAGGCGGCCGGGCGCATCCCGAGCGGCTACTACCTGCCCAGCGTCCTCGATGATTCGCAGGAGACGGGCGTACAAACCTCGGAGTTCCTCGAGGGCGGCGGCGGCCTGAGCCTCGTGTGGCGCCCGATGACGACCCTCCAGTTCAAGCTCGGGGGCGACCTCCGCTACGGCATCCCCCGCCGAATCGAGAGCGCCTACCCGGTCTACACCGGCGGGGACACGCTCCACGCCGCGCTCGGGTCCGAGCTCACGGTGCGCATCCGATAGCCTCCGTCGGCAGGTGAGTGCCCCCTCCCCTCACCCGTCGAACGCGTCGTCCAACCAGCGTACGTCCCACGGGTCGGTGGTGGTGTCCACCCAGGCCACCAGGAACGCGACTTCCCGCCACACCACGGCCGGATGCGTGTGCAGCCAGGCCTCGGCCGCGCGCCGCAGCCGTTGCTGCTTCACCGGGGTCACCGCTTCGTCCGCCAGCGGGTCATCGGCGTGCCGGGCCTTCACCTCGACGATGCGGAGCACGCCCGCACGCAGCGCGACCAGATCCAGCTCACCGCCTTCGGCGAGCCAGTTCTGGT
>JAYVAS010000259.1:0-3118 GCA_043750895.1 Pseudomonadota bacterium | reverse complement strand
GCGAGTCGGACTACGATCAGGACGCCGACAGCTTCGATGCGGTCGGCTACGGCGACGGCACCGACTGCGACGACCTCGACCCGGCGGTGAACGAGGACGCCGAGGAGCGCTGGGACGGCGTGGACAACGACTGTGTCAGCGACACCGACCAGATGAGCTCCCGCACCACCACCGGCTCGATGTACGGGGAGGGCGACTTCGGGGACTCCTGGTTCGGGCACGAGTTCGCCGTGCTCGACGACCTCGACGGGGACGGCTGGGCGGAGGTCGCCGCGGGCGTGCCGCTCTCGGGCAAGCAGAACGGCAAGGTCTACGTGGCGGCGCGGCTCGACGGCCCCACCGACCTGGCCACCGAGGCCCACGCCACCATCGACGGCGCGGGCGGCGAGGCGCTCGGCCTCTCGGTCGCCTCCATCCCGTCGTCCGACGGGGACGATTGGCTCGCGCTCGGCACGATCGGCTCCGCGTACCTGTTCCGGTCGTCCCAGCTCACCGCCGGTGCCGCCCTCGCTGGCAACGACGCGACGGTGGAGCTCACCACCGACACCGACGGCGGCGCGGTCTACGCCTGGTCGGACGGCAGCGGGCGCGCCTTCGGCGTCGCGTGCACCGACTTCTACCTGGGCCTCAACACCCAGTGCGGGGTCTACGCCCTGGACGGCGCGTCGGGTACGCTCGGCATCGGCGACGCCTGGTTCTCGCTCACCGGCACCGGGGTGGCGTTGGGGAGCGGCGCCCCTGGGGATCTCGACGGCGACGGTATCGACGAGCTGATGGTGGGCGGGAACGGCTTCTCCGACTCCGCGTTGGCGCTCCTCATCGACGGGGCGGACATCGCCGCGGGGGGCGCCGTCAGCAACGAGGGCGTGGCCTCGATGGGTGGGCTCACCGGGGTGCTACGCGCCGCCGGCGGGGCCGACTTCGACGGCGACGGCTACGCCGAGCTGGTCCTCTCCGAGTACCAGGCCACCGGGACGGCGGGGGACGTGGCCGGCAAGGTCCACGTGGTGTCCGGACCAACGGCGATGCTCGGCGGCGCGGCGGACGACATCGCCCTCGCGCACGTCGAGGGGGCGGAAGCGGCGGACGCCCTGCGGGCGGCGACCGGCGCCTCCGATATCGACCGCGACGGCGTCGCAGACCTGCTGGTGTCCGGCCCGGGGGAGGGGACCGGCGAGGTCGACGGCGAGGTGTGGTGGGTGTCCGGCACCGTGGTCGGCGCCGGCGGCACCGTGACCCCCGCCCGCGCGACCCCGGCCTTCTACGGCACCGGCAGCGACGACCAGTACGGCTGGTTGGTGACACCGGCCGACGCCGACGGCGACGGCGACGACGACCTGTTCATCGCGGTGCTGGGCGGCGGAGCGGGCGGCGTGTTGCTGTACACGCGGGAGTAGCCGATGACCGCCCTCCCCCTCATGCTGTTCGCGCTGGCGGCCCTCGCCGTCAGCTACCGGTACTACAGCGCCTTCATCGCCGCGAAGGTCCTCGCGTTGGACGCCACGCGGGTCACCCCGGCGATGGCCCACAACGACGGCAAGGACTACCACCCCACCCACCCGGCCGTGCTCTTCGGCCACCACTTCGCCGCCATCACCGGCGCCGGCCCGCTCATCGGCCCGGTGTTGGCGATGCAGTTTGGCTACCTCCCCGGCTACCTGTGGATCCTGGTGGGCGTGTGCCTCGCTGGGGCGGTCCACGACTTCGTGATCCTCGTCGCCTCCATCCGGCGGGACGGCAAGTCTCTCGCCGAGATCGCGCGCACCGAGGTCTCGGCCACCGCGGGCCTGGTCACCTCGATCGCCATCTTGTTCATCGTCGTCATCGCGCTCGCCGGCCTGGGACTGGCAGTGGTGAACGCCCTGCACGACAGCGCCTGGGGCACCTTCACCATCGCGATGTCGATCCCACTCGCGCTGTTCATGGGGGTGTACCTCTACAAGTTCCGCGTGGGCAAGGTCTGGGAGGCCACCACCATCGGCGTGGTGGGCCTGCTGGCGGCGGTGGTGTTCGGCGAGAAGGTGGCGGCGAGCCCGGTGCTGGCGCCGTGGTTCACCCTCGACAAGGCGCAGATCACCTACGCGATCGCGGCCTACGGCTTCGTCGCCTCGGTTTTGCCGGTGTGGCTGCTGCTCTGCCCGCGCGACTACCTGTCCAGCTTCATGAAGCTCGGCACCATCGGGGCGTTGATCGTCGGGGTGCTGGTGGTCAACCCCGAGATGAAGGCCCCGGCGTTGTCGGCGTTCATCGACGGCGGCGGCCCGATCGTGTCCGGCAAGCTGTTCCCCTTCGTGTTCATCACCATCGCCTGCGGGGCGATCTCAGGCTTCCACAGCCTGGTGGCGTCGGGCACGACGCCGAAGATGATCACCAACGAGCGGTACGCGCGGCCCATCGGCTACGGCGCGATGTTGTTGGAGGGCCTGGTGGGCATCACCGCCCTGATCGCCGCCGGCTGCCTCGAGCCGGGGGACTACTACGCCATCAACGTGGCAACCGAGAAGTTCACCGCCATGGGCCTCTCCATGGTGAACCTCCCCACCTTCCAGGTGGAGATCGGCGAGGCCCTGGCCGGGCGGCCGGGCGGGGCCGTCTCCCTCGCGGTGGGGATGGCGCAGATCTTCGCGGGTCTGCCGGGAATGGCGAGTTGGATCGGGTACTGGTACCACTTTGCCATCATGTTCGAGGCGCTGTTCATCCTGACCACCATCGACACCGGCACCCGGGTGGCGCGGTTCCTGGTCCAGGAGTTCGCCGGCCGGCTCTCCCCGACGTTGGGGCGGACGGATTGGCTACCGGGGACGGTGATCTCGACCGGCCTCGTGGTGTTCTGTTGGGCGTACTTCATCCTCACCGGAAGCATCGACACCATCTGGCCCATGTTCGGCATCGCCAATCAGCTGCTCGCGGCGACGGCGCTCTCGGTGGCCACCACCCTGATCGTGAACAGCGGGCGCGCCCGCTACGCCTGGGTCACCGCCGTGCCGCTGTGCTTCGTGGCAACCACCACCCTCACCGCGGGTTGGCTGTCGATCACCGACAAGTTCATCCCCATGACCCGCATCCCCGAGAAGGCGTTCCAGGGTGGCCTCAACACCTTCCTGGTGGTGGTGATGAT
>JAYVAS010000258.1:0-2584 GCA_043750895.1 Pseudomonadota bacterium | reverse complement strand
TCCTGTGCCAACGCGTATCCGCAGAGCAGGAGCATGGGAGTCTCCTACCCTGCGGGAGCGGGGACGCCCACGATCCGTTGCAGCGCCGAGCCGACCACGCTACTCTCGTGGTGGGGCCACACCGCCGCACCTCGTTTCCAACCAACCCCCACGGAGTGGACAACCATGGACATCGAAGCCCTTCGTACGGCCTTCACCGAGAAGCCGGCCGTCGTCTTTCAGAACCAAACGGCCGTCGACGGCCGTGGGGTCCGTTTGGAGGTCGGCGGAATCCTGTTCGAGGTCAGGGAGGGGCGGTTCATTCCGGTGCGTGCCACGACGGGCGGGCGGGAGGCGCCTGCGGGGTACCTGTTCGACGGGACCGCGGTGGTTTCGGTGCGTTGGCCCCGCGCCACCGACGCGCTCCGTTTCGCCAACCGGTTGGTGCTCGAGGTCGGAGAGGCTCGCGAGGACCTCGCCCCCGTCGCGGCGGGCAGTCCGTGGGTGACCGAGGTGGGCAGGGCGGTCTTCCTCGGCGCCTCGTGGGCCCGTGACCCGCGGTTGGCGGCGCTGCCTCCGCTCCCGTCGGGGTCGGTCCCCGACCTGACCCCCTTTCGCGACCGGATTCGAGGCATCACCGACCCTTACTCCACGCAGGGTGGGGTGCTGATGGACCTCGGTACCAACGTCCTGACCGGCGCTGTCCTCGCGGATGTGGGCGCCCTGGACCCGGCCTTCGCCGCGGACTGGGTCGACCTCGCCACCGACACCCGGTACGCAGGGGTGGAGCACCGCCGGCTCCCCGGCAACCTCGCCACCGATCGTTGGCTCTCCCAGCTCCGGGACCCGACCGGGGCGAGCTACTACGGGCAGGCCTGCGGACGGATCAGCTCGTTGGGGCGCTCCACCGACGGCGTGCCGAGCAGCGCGCACTTCGCCTGGCTGGACTGTCCGGCCGCTACCCGGCTGAGCCTCGCCGCCACCCGGGCGGCCTGGTCGGTGCGCCGAGCAGGCGTTGGGTTCAGCCTCGCGTTGAACGGTGTCACCGAGCTCGACGTCGAGGCAACCGCCGACGGCCTCCGGGCCTTCCCGCTCGCCCTGGCCAACGCGGTGCGAGAGGTGGACGACTCGCCCTGGAGCGTGCGTGTCACCACCGCGGACGGGCGGCGGGTGGACTTGCCCACCCCGCCGGACGACCACGAAACGCCGCCCCCGGGGATGGTGTGGGTGGTCCTCCCGGAGCCCCTCACCGCCGGACAGACCACCCGATTGAGCGTGGCCACCAGCAGCCTGTGGTTCCTGCGCGACGGCAACCAGGGGGACCTCGCCACCGCCACCGACCTCGCCGCGCCTTGGATCCGGCCCGCGAGCCTGCTCGCGGGTGCGGGCACGAAGTCAGAGGTCGTCGTCCGACTCGTGGCGGAGGACAAACTCGGGGTGATCGGGTCGGGACGCTGGGACACCGACCGGGGGACCGGGGCCGAGTGGAGCATGGATTGGAACGAGGGTATCGGGGTGCCGGTGTTCGCCATCGGGCGTTGGACGCACCACCAGACACCCGGTGATTTCACCCACGGTGTCCCCGACACGGTGGTGCACGTCGGCGAGGCGTACATGGGAGATCCGCGCCCCGTGTCGGACGTCGCCCGTCTGGGTATATCCTGGTTCAATCTGGTGCTACCGCCCTACCCGTGGACCCAGGCCCACATCGTCCTGTCGAGCGGCGTCGGACGGTCGGGACGGTCGGGCGCCGGCGTCCTCGCGGTCGGAGGCGGCTCGGCGCCGGCTGGGTGGGATCGTCCCACGTTGGACGCCCGCGCCGACCACCGCGCCCTGCTGGGCGTGGTCGCGCGGCAGTGGTTCGGTTCGGTCGTCCGCCCGGCCGGCTACCGCGACGCGTGGATCGGCTCCGTGCTTCCCGACGCGTACACGAACCTGGCGTTCGCCCAGATTTTCGGCGCTGAGGTGGCGGAGGAGTGGCGTAGGGTCCAGATGCGGACGTGCGCTGAAGTTGGCAACCGGGAGACCGATCGGTTCGAGTCACTCTCGGTCACGGACGGCCGGATACGCGGATGCAACGCCTGGCTCCTCTCGGACGGCCTGATGGTGCGCGCGGGCGCCGACGCCGTCCTCGGCGGCTTGGACGCGCTCATGCGCCAGCACCTGGGTGGAACGCTCACCACCGAGCAGGTGTTCGCCGCGATCCAGGCGCGTACGCCGGTGGATCTGTCCGCGTTCTACGAGGGCTGGTTCGAGGTCGGGTACATTCCCGAGCTCTCGGCGACGTGGACGTCAGCCTCCGCCGGTCGGGTGACCGGCACCCTCACGGCGGACGTCCCGTTCGGGAGGTTCGAGGTCCCGGTCGTCGTCACCCGCGCCGATGGTGCCGCGGAGACGGTGTGGGTCACCATCAAGGATGGCTTCGGCGTCTGGTCGTCGGGCACCGGCGCGGCGGTGAAGTCGGTGCAGGTCGACCCCGACCACCGGGTCCCTGCCATGGCGCGAAGCGCGACGCGGGCGAAGAAGTAGCGGGTGTCTGTTTTGCAGCGAGGGGCGGTCGCGGCGTCGCGCGGGCCGACGCGGGCGGGGGGTCTCGCCGCGAGGG
>JAYVAS010000257.1:0-11878 GCA_043750895.1 Pseudomonadota bacterium | reverse complement strand
TTCGCGCGCGCGGGGATGGAAGCACCAGCAGAACGGGCGCGTGCGGAGTTCGATGCCGCCGTGGTCCGGCTCCGGGAGGCCGGAATCCGGGTGTGCGTGGCTGAGGACACGGCGTCGCCCCCCAAGCCGGACGCGGTGTTTCCCAACAACTGGGTGAGCTTCGGGCCCGATGGCGGCACGGTGCTGTTCCCGATGGCGCCGGTGAGCCGCCGCGCCGAGCGGCGCAACGAGATCGTCGCCCTGGTGCGCGGGGCGGGGTGGCGCGACCATTGCGTGGACCTCACGGGGCTCGAGGCGAGCGGCGGCTTCGTCGAGGGGACGGGGAGCCTGGTGCTGGACCATGCGGGGGCGACAGGGTTCGCGGCGCGGTCACCCCGGACGACGGAGGCTGGGATCTCGGCCTTCGAGCGAGCCACGGGCTACCGGATCACCTGCTTCGAGGCCTGGTATGGCGGGGCGCCCGTGTACCACAGCAATGTCGTGCTCGCGCTGGGGCCGGGGGTGGCGGTGGTCGCCCTGGCGCTGGTGGAGGAAGGACGGGAGGCGCTCGTCGAGGCGCTTCGAGCGGGGGGGAGGGATCTGGTGGAGATCGACGCCGAGCAGGTCGCGGCCTACGCCGGGAATCTGTTGTGGCTGGAGGGCGCCGAGGGGCCGGTGGTGGCGATGTCCCGATCGGCCGAAGCGGCGTTCACCGCCGCGCAGCGGGCCCGGCTGGGGCGGCGGGTGGTGCTGGACATCCCCACCATCGAGGCGGCAGGGGGAGGGAGCGCCCGGTGTATGCTCGCCGAGGTGTTCGAGCGGGAGTGACGGATACGGTAGGTTGATCCGTTCGGAATGGATCCGGTGGGGGGTCAGACCCCTTTGGGCGGATCCATTCGTGGGTGGCTCGGATAAACCAGGTTGGTCCGTTCGGAATGGATCCGGCGGGGGGTCAGACCCCTTCTGGATCCGTTTGGGGGAGCTCGATCCAGACGCGGGCGCCTCCTCCGGGCCGGTTCTCGGCGCCCGCTTCACCCTGGTGCGCGGCGGCGATCTGGCGGACGAGGGCGAGGCCCAGGCCCTCCCCGTGCGGCCGGGTCCCGTCGGGCCGCGGAGGACCGCGCCAGAAGGGCTGGAACGCCTGCTCGGCGCCCCCCTCGGGGAACCCGGGCCCGTCGTCTTCGACCTCGAAGCGCACGCGGTGCAGGCGACCCCGCACGTGGAGGCGCACCGAGGCGGCGCCGTAGCGACGCGCGTTGTCGAGCAGGGCGGCGAGGGCGCGCGCGAGCAGGGTGGGATCGGCGCGGATCGGCCCGGTCTGAGCGTCGATCACGGCGGCCTCGGCCGGAAGGCCGGCGATACGCAGGGCGCGGGTCGCCACCTCGAGCGGGTCGAGCGTCACCGGCGTCACCGCCTCGAAGTCGATGCGGGCGGCGGCGAGCAGGTCCCCGACGAGCTGATCCATGCCGTCGATCTCGGACTGCAGCTCGTCGTACACCCCCGCCGGCGCGGCGCCGTCCCGGGCCAGCTCGATGAGCACCCGGGCCCTCCCCAGCGGGCTCCGGAGCTCGTGGGAGACCGCCGCCATCAAGGCACGCTGGTCTTGAAGCTGACGTGCCACCCGGTCGGCCACCTCACGCAGCGCCGCCCCCACCTCGCCCACCTCTCCCTCTCCCTTGGGGAGCTGGTCCCGGCTTGCCAGGCGCCCCTCCCGGATCTCACCGGCCACATCAGCGAGGTCGCGCAGCGGGAGCGCGATGCGGGCGGTGGCGAGCCAGGCCAGGGGCCAGACAGTGCCGAGGACGGCGAGGGCGAGGCAGACGGTCCCGGTGGAGAGCTGACCGTCGTGAAAGGCGTGAATCAGGAGCGCACCGGCAGCTCCGCCCAGGCACACCCCCACCAGAAGGAAGGCAACGACGGTGCGGTGGATGCCGCGCGCCAGGATCCAGCGCAGCGGAGGCCGGCGGCCGCGCGCCCACGGGGGGCCGTGGGGCCGTCCCGGGTGGTGCCTCACCCGGGCTCCCGTACCAACAGGTAGCCGGCGCCGCGGATGGTCTTCAGCCGCTGGGGATCCCGGGCGTCGTCACCCAGCTTCACCCTCAGGTGCGACACGTGGACGTCCACCGTCCGCTCGTTCACCACGGTGTCGGCGCGACCCGCCGCCTCCCACAGCGCGTCGCGCGGCACCACCCGCCCGGCCCGCTCGGCCAGCGCGAGCAACAGATCGAACTCCAGCGCGGTGAGCGGCAACACCTGGTTTCCGATGCTGGCGGCGCGCGCGCCGGGATCGATCTCCAGGTCGCCGACCCGAATCCGGCGGTCGGCCTCCCGGGGCGCGGTGCGCCGCAGCACCGCCCGGATGCGGGCGAGGAGCTCGCGCGGGTAGACGGGCTTGGCCAGGTAGTCGTCGGCGCCCAGCTCCAGACCCACGACGCGGTCCGTCTCGTCGCCCCGCGCCGTCAACATGACGACGGGCACCGCGGACTGCATGCGGATGCGCCGCAGCACGTCCAGTCCGTCCATGCCGGGCATCATGATGTCGAGCAGGACGATGTCCACGCCGCCGCTCCCCAGCTGACGCAGCCCGCGCGGGCCATCGGCCGCGTGGGTGATGAGCACCTCGTGCGCGGCCAGGTAGGTGGTGAGCAGCTCCGCCAACCGGGTGTCGTCGTCGATGAGCAGCGCGCGGATGGGCATGGTGCCGGGTCTCCTAACGCCCGCGGGGGAGCGCCCGGCTGGACGCTCCCCGTTGGGGTTGTTCACGGGGCGGGAGTCGACGTGGAGCCGCAGTGGTCGCCCCACCCGCCGCCGCCGCTGAGGTGCCGAACGCCGCTGCCGAACCCGGCGAGGGCGCCCAACGCGAGCAGGAACGCCAGGAGACGGAGGCGGAACATCAGATCCACCCTCCCTTCTCCGTCGCCGCCATCCAATCCGCGGCCTTGGCGCGTTGGTCGGCGTCGAGCACCGCGTGGACCTGCTTCAGCGACGAGACGACGTCCCGGCGGGCCCGCGAGACGGCATCGTCGTGGCGGGCGAACGCCGACGCGAGGGCCGCTTCGTCGACGGTCTCACCCCGAAACGCATCGGCGATGCCGGTGCGGGTCGCGGCCAGCTCGTCCTTGAGCTCGGACGCCGACTTCCGAATGTCGGCGAACGCGTGGTCGACGATGCCCTCCTGGTCGTCGTCGATCTGCAGCCGGCGTTTGATCACCTCGGTGAAGGCGCGACCGACCCCCTCCGAGGGGAACCCGCCCCGTCCGTGGCGCCCGCCGCGCCGCCCATGCCACCCATGCCATCCGTGGCCGCCGTAGCCGTGGCGGGGGCCGTAGTAGCCACCCCACATCATCCGACGCGTCACCCCGACCAGACCCAACAGACACAGCGTACCGAAGAAGAAACCGAACATCTGACCTCCTTGCCCGTCAAGGGTCGCCCCGGTGTCTGAAGACGGGGTGGAGGTCGGTGTGAAGAAGTGCGAAGGCGCCGGTCAGAGGCTCAGACCCTGGGACGGCAGGAAGAGCAGCAGCCGCGCGGGTCGGGTGGGGGGGAGACGGTCGACGTCGATGAGCGCGAAACACCCGCGCTCGAAGCGGACGGCCCCGGTGGGCGCCCCGAGCAGGCGCCCGGTGAGGTTGCCCATCGTCGGCTCATGACCGATGAGAAGTGGGTCCTGGTGGCGGGCCGCGGCCTGGAGGATGGCGTCGAAGAAGCCCAGCGCGAGCGCGTCGGTGGGGTAGACCGGGACGCCGGGATGCCGTCCCGAGACGTGGTCCGCGGTCTGGGTGGTCCGGATGAGGGGGCTGTGGAGGATGGCGCCGGGACGCCAGTTCCAGCCCGCGAGCACGTCGAGGACACGCTCCAGATCGGTGTGTCCGTCTTCGGTGAGCTGCCGGTCGAAGTCGGAGTCGGCGTCGACCTCGGCGATCCCGTGGCGGAGCAGGCCAATCCTCAACCGAACTCCGGCGCGGGGAGGTGGACCCCGACCGCGCGTGCGGCTTTGGCGACGGCGGTGACGAGGTTCATGTCGTCGGCCTCGTCGGCGATGGCGTGGGCGCGGGCCAGGCCCACCAGGGCGTTGGACGGGTCGATGCGCAGCTCGGCGAGGAGCGCGAACACCTGTTCGCGTGGGTCTCCCGCGGCGGCGGCTTCTCCGAAGGCCCGTTGGCAGGCGGCGCGCGCCTCGGCCGGCCGACCGGCGTCGAGGAGCGCCCCGGCGCGGCGGGTGAGCCAGGCGGCCCGCGCGCCCCCGGCGAGCCGGCCGAGCGCCTCGTCCTCGTTCTCGTCGACCAGCACCGCGTCCCGCGCCCGCTCCTGCTCGGCCAGACGCACCGCCGCGAGGCCCCCGAGGACCCGCTGGTGGAGCATTCGGAAGGCGGCCAGTCCGTCCCCGTCCTGGGCGCGGCGGGCGATCCGGACCGCCTCGGCCACGGCGCGCTCGGCCTCCTCCAGCCGACCCAGCGCCTCGAACGCCTGGGCGCGGTAACCGTGGAGGCGGGCGTCGAACCCCGGACGGCCGGTGGGGTCGATGCCGTCGAGGATCCTCAGCGCACCCGCGGCGTCGCCGTGGAGCAGGGCTTCGTAGCCCGCGCGGAGGTCCGCTTCGGTCATCCCAGCACCCTCAACGCGGCGAGGGCCGCCTCCGCCTCGATCTCGGGCGGCAGCGCCAGCTCGCCAGGGGGAGCCTCGTTGCGGGTGAACCACTCCAGCGCGAGGCCCAGGACGGCGAAGTGCAGGAGCACGGGCTCCTGGGAGCCCGAGTTGAGCACGATGTTCAGGGGGTTCCCCGCGCCGAGGACCACGACCTGCCGCCCGCCCGGGAGTCGGTAGCGTACGACCCGCGGTCCGATCACGTCGACCGCCTCGGCGGAGGTCTGGAGGCCGTCGACGTCGATCTCGTCCGAGCCGTGTCCGGCGTTGATCAGGACGACGCCGTCGCGTGCGTCCTTCAGCACCGCGAGGGGGAGGGAGTGGCGCGTCCCGGTCGCGGTGACGATCACCTGGGCCCGGCGGATCATCTGGATGTCGGCCGGGGTGGTGAAGCCGTCGTAGTGTGCGACCAGGCGTCGGACCGGGTCGGGCTCGATCACCTCGACCACCGCCCCGCCGGCGCGCGCGTAGGCAGCGACGCCGGCGCCCACCGGGCCGTAGCCGATGACCGTGACCCGGTGTCCGGCGAGGTGTTTGCCGGTGAGGAGGCTGAAGGCCTGCCAGAGCGCCTCGCCGACGCCGTGTCGGTTCTCCACGGCCGGCTTCAACCGCCCGTCATTGATGTTCATGACCGGGTAGGGGAGCGGGCCCGCCCGCATCCGCGTGACGCCCGACCGGGTGATCTCCACCCCGGCGCGGGGATGGTAGCCCCGCGCGGCGAAGTAGGCGCCGAGCTGCCAGCCCACGTCGGCGAAGATCGTCGGCTCGGCGGCGAGGGTCTCGGCGAGGTGGTCGGCGCGCCCGGCCGTGGTGTGCACCGTGGCCCCGAGGTCGCGCAGAAACGCCACCACCCCCGGGTCGGTGGTGGCCGGGTTGGCCGCCGAGAGGATCCAGTCGCCGCCGCCGAGCATGAGCTCACGCACCAGGGACGCGGTGAGCGTCGTGAGGTGCAGGTGAAGCGCGACCGTGTGGCCGGTCCAGGGGCGGCGTGCCGCCCAGCCGTTGCCCAAGACGGGGAGGATGGGGAAGAAGGTCTGGATTCGTGCCAGTTCGCTGGCGACGCGCGCGGTGGATTCCATCCGGTCTGGTCTATCCCGGAGGCAGGGGTCAGGGATGCGCGATGGCCTGCGCCAGGGTCTCGACCCAGCGCGGGTCGGCATTGAGACAGGGCGCGAGGCGCAGCTCCCCACCCCGCGCCGCCACCCGCTCCCGCGCGCGCAGCCCGATCTCCTCCAGCGTCTCCAGGCAGTCGGCGACGAACGAGGGGGCGATCACCGCGATGCGACGGGCGCCGGCGTCCAGGAGGCGATCGAGCGTCTGGTCGAGCGACGGGGCGAGCCAGGCGTCCCGGCCGACGCGGGATTGGAACGCGGTCTCGACCGACGCGCGACCCAGGGCGACCGCGATCGTGCGGCTCGCGTCGAGGCACTGCGCCCGGTAGCAGTGGCCGAAGCGCGCGTCGGGGCGGTCACAGCAGGTCGGGTGGTCGAGGCAGCCGGATCGGGTGGCCCGCACCTGTCGTTCGGGGAGCCCGTGGTAGCTGCAGACGACCGCGTCCGCGTCGGTCACCGCGTCCTGGGCAAGGTGGGCCACAGCTTCGGCCCACCCCGCGTACTGCGCGAGCGGCCGGGTGACGGTCAACGCCGGGATCGCTGTCGCCCTCGCGAGGGCGCCGAGCACCGCCTCGAGGGCCGACCCGCTGCTCGCCGAGGCGTACTGCGGGTAGAGCGGGACCACGACGATCCGGTCGCAGTCCCCGAGCCGCGCGAGGGCGGCGGGGATGGAGGGGTTGCCGTAGCGCATGCCGACGGCCACCGGCAGTCCCACCCGTAGCGAGAGCGCCTCCGCGAGCGCGTTGGTGTACGCCAGCAGGGGGGAGCCGGCGGGGGTCCACACCGCCTGGTAGGCGGCGGCCGAGCGAGGTCCGCGGAAAGGCGCGATGACACCATGTACCAGGAGCCACCGCGGCACCGCCGGGAGGTCGATGACGCGCGGGTCCATCAGGAACGTCCGCAGGTAGCGCCGGACCGACGCCACGTCGGGTCCGTCGGGCGTGCCGAGCTGGACCAGCAACACACCGACACGCGGAGTTTGGCTCACAGCACGACCGTGCCGTCCCAGACGTCGGCCGCGAGGTAGGTCACCACGAGGTCGGCGCCGGCGCGGCGGATGGAGATCAGCGTCTCCCGCGACGCCCGCGCGAAGTCGATCCGCCCGGCGCGCCCCGCCTCGCGGAGCATCGCGTACTCGCCCGACACCTGGTAGGCGACGATCGGGAGGTCGAACCGATCCCGCGTCTCGCGGATGAGGTCGAGGTTGGTGAGGGCGGGCTTGATGAGCAGCATGTCGGCCCCCTCGTGCACGTCGGCAGCGATCTCCCGGTGCGCCTCGCGCCGGTTGGCCGGGTTCATCTGGTAGCCACGACGGTCCCCGTGGGTGGGGGCGGACTCGGCGGCGACGCGGAACGGCCCGTAGAACGCCGACGCCATCTTCGCGGCGTATGCGCAGAGCAGGGTGTAGGGGTGTCCGGCGTCGTCGAGCGCCTTCCGGATCACCCCGATCCGCCCGTCCATCATGTCGGAAGGAGCGACGACGTCGACGCCGGCATCGGCCAGCATCACCGCCATCCGCGCCAGCTCGGCGACCGAGGCGTCGTTGTCCACCCACCCGTCGTGCCAGATGCCGCAGTGCCCGTCGTCGGTGTACGAGCAGAGGCACACGTCGGCGAACACCGTCAGACCGCTCCCTTTCAGGGCGTGGGCCCCGCGGGCGACGAGGCCGTTGGGATCCGCCGCGTGCTGGAGCCCCTTCACCGCGGGCACCCCGAAGAGCATCACTGCTTCAGCGCCCCCGGCGCGGGCGCGGCGGGCCTCGGCGGCCAGCATGTCGGTCGAGAGCTGCCACATGCCGCCCCCTTCGGGCACCTCCCGCCGTACCCCGGCCCCCTCCACCAGGAACCAGGCGGGGATCAGCGATCGCACCGGGACGTCGGTCTCGGTGAGCAGGCGCAGGATGGAGTCAGTGCGACGGAGGCGACGGAGGCGTTGCATGGATGAGGTCGTCCAGGGTGCGGGACTGGGGGTTCAGCGCGGCGTCGCGCGCAGCGGCGACGGTGGTGGCTCCGACGGCGAGGACGTGGCGCACCCGCGTCCGCGCGGGGCCGGCGCGGGTCACGAAGCCGTGTACCGCGGACGGGGACAGGAAACACACGTCGAAGGTGCCAGGGGGGAGGTCGAGCTGGGAAGGGGCCTCGGTCCGGTAGGCGACCAGTCGGACCACCGCGGGGTTCGACCGCGCCGCCTCGGCCCCGGCGAGGTCCGACCCGATGAGGATCATCGGCAGGTCGGCGGTGTCCCGGGCGAGGGCCGCCGCGCCCCCCGGATCTTCGTGATGTACGGTGAGCCCCGCGCCGCGGGCGGTCGCGCTGGTGGTGGGCGCGAGCGTGTAGAGCTGCCAGGCCGGATCCCAGCCGAGGCCGACCAGGGCCGGGACGGCGTGGGGGCTGGTGAGGGCGATGCGCGCCGGCCGGCCTCGCCACCGATCCAGGGCGTCGGTGGGGATCGGGACCGCCACGCGCTCGATGCATGGCGCCACCCACACCGCACGACCGGCGGATCGTAGCCGGACCGCGAGCGCTTCGGCGTCGTCGCGGGCGCGCGTGAGGACGAGCGGGATGGTCACGGAGCGCGTGTATCGGTGCCGAACGCCGAGCCGCATCCCCAAAGACGGGCCGTTGACAATGCAGGGGGGCGGGGAGCGCTACGTCGCCCGCATGAATGGACGTGGCCGTACCCTCGCCGCCCTCGCCGGCTCCCCCATCGACCGTCTCCCGGTCTGGTTCATGCGCCAGGCGGGGCGTTACCTCCCCGAGTACCGGGACGTGCGGGCCCGCCGCAGCTTCCTCGAGCTGGTCCGCGACCCGGCGCTCTGCACCGAGGTGGCGCTCCAGCCGCTGCGCCGCTTCGATCTGGACGCCACCATCGTCTTCTCGGACATCCTGCTCGTCCCCGAGGCGATGGGGCTCGACCTCCGCTTCGTCCAGGGGGACGGACCCTCCTTCGCCAACCGGATCGACGGCCCGGATGACGTCGCCGCCCTGGACCTGAGCGACCCCACCCGGCGGCTCGCGTACGTGTACGAGGCGGTGGCGGCCTTGCGGAGCGCCGCGCCCGACCACGCCTTGTTCGGGTTCGCCGGCTCCCCCTGGACTCTCTACTGCTACATGGTCGAGGGTGAGGGGTCCCGCGACTTCGCGCGGGCGCGCTCCTTCCTGCACCGGCACCCGGTGGCAGCGCGGCAGCTGCTCGACGTGCTCACCGACGCGGTGATCCTCCACCTGCGCGCGCAGGTGGCCGCGGGGGCCGACGCGGTGCAGATCTTCGACACCTGGGGCGGTACGCTCTCGGTGGCGGCCTGGACGTCGGTGTGCGCTCCCGGGCTGCGCCGGATCGCCGCGGCCCTCGCCGGCACGCCGACGGTGCTCTTCGTCCGGGCCGGCGCCCACCTCGTCGGCGCGTCGCGCGCCCTCGGCTACACCGCCCTCTCGGTGCACGACACCGTCGACCTTCCCGACGTGGTCGGCATCCCGACCCAGGGAAACCTCGACCCCACCGTGCTGCTGGCCGGCGACGCCGCGATTCGCGCCGAGGTGGGGCGGATCCACGCCTCCCTGGGCGGGCGGCGGGATCACGTCTGGAACCTCGGCCACGGGGTGCTGCCCCACACGCCACCCGAGGCGGTGTCGGCCTTCGTGGCCGCGGTGCGGGAGCTGGGATGATCGACGTCGTCGACGTGCCCGTCGCCCTGGTCGAGCGCTACCGGACGCGCGCACCCCGGTACACGAGCTACCCGACCGCCCCCCAGTTCCACGCGGTGGACCCGGCGGCGGTGGACGCGGCGCTCGGCGCCGGCGCGGGCCCGATGGCCGCCTACGTCCACATCCCCTTCTGCCGCTCCTTGTGCAGTTACTGCGGCTGCCACGTCGAGATCCGCACCCGGCGTTCGGTCGGCGCCGGCTATGTCGACCGCGTGCTCGCCGAGCTCGACCTCGTCGCAGCGCGGCTCCGTCCCGGTCGCACCCTCGCGCAGCTCGCCCTGGGCGGGGGCACGCCCACCTTCCTCGAGCCGGAGGACATGGCCCGGCTGGTGCGTGGGCTGACCGCGCGGCTCCCGTTCGCGCCGGGCGCCGACGTCTCCATCGAGATCGACCCGCGCACGGTCGACGGGAGCTACCTCGACACGCTGGTGGACCTCGGCTTCAACCGGTTCAGCTTCGGGGTCCAGGACCTCGATCCGGCGGTGCTCGACGCGGTGAACCGGACCCAGGACGCGGGGCTGGTCTGGGACGCCCTGGCGCGCTTGCGGGCCCGCGGCTCCTTCGACATCAACCTCGACCTGCTCTACGGCCTTCCCCACCAGACCGAGGCGAGCTTCGCCCGGACCCTCGCGTCGGTGGTCCAGATGCGCCCCACGCGCATCGCGTTGTTCCACTACGCCCACGTTCCGTGGATGAAGCCGGCCCAGAAGCTGGTGGAGCGCGCCGGGCTGCCCGACGCCGCCACCCGGGCCGGCCTGTTCTCCCTCGCGGGGCGGTGTCTCGTGGACGCCGGCTTCGTCGCCATCGGGATGGACCACTACGCGCTCCCGGGCGACGCCCTGGTGGCGGCCGCGGCCGATGGCAGCCTGCAACGCAACTTTATGGGCTACACCACCCGGGCCGGGCTCGACCAGATCGGGTTGGGCGTGAGCGCGATCGGCTTCTTCGGGGGCGTGTACGCGCAGGACCTCAAGGACCGGGACCGCTGGGAAGCGGAACTGGCGTCCGGCACGCTCCCCATCGAGCGTGGCTTCGTCTTGTCGGCCGACGACCGCGAGCGGCGCCGCATCATCATGGATCTCTTCTGCAACTTCCGGGCCGACTTCGAGCCCACGCGCTTCGCGCCCGAGCTGGCGCGGCTCGCTCCGCTGGTCCGGGACGGTCTGGTCGTACCCCGCGCGGACGGTCTCGACGTGACCCCGCTGGGCCGGCACTTCGTGCGGAACCTGTGCAGCGTCTTCGACCGTTACTTCGAGTCCGACCCGGCGCAGCGGCGCTACTCGGCCACCGCATGAACGGGCCCTGCACCAAGGTCCTCGTCGTTGGGGCCGGGATGGCCGGTCTGGCGGCGGCCCTGCGCCTACGCGACGCGGGGGTGGACGTGACGGTGGTGGATCCGGCGGGGGCGGGCGGGAAGGCCGGGAGCTTCGAACCGGCGCCCGGCTGGCGCATCGAGACCGGCCCGCACACCTTCACCCACCGCGCCGAGCCGGTGTTCCGGTTCGCAGAGCGCCTGGGGATGGCGGACCGCCTGGTCCTCGGCGGCAAGGCGGCGTCGGCCCGGTACCTGGTGCGGGGCGGGCGTCTGCTCCGCGGGTCCCCCTTTAGCGGGTTGCTCTCGCTCCGCGAGTGGGCGTCGGTCGCCGCGGGGTTCTTTCGGACCGGGCCGGTCGACGGAACCGTGGCCGATTGGCTCCGCCGCACCTTCGGCGAGGGTATCGCCGCCGGCCCGGGGGGAGCGGCCACGGTGGGGATCTGGGCGGCCCGCCCGGAGGAGATCGCGTTCGCGGACGGCTTCCCCGCCCTCGCGGCCGCGCTCGAACGGCATGGCAGCCTGTTCCGGGCGGCCCGGGCCGCGGCGCCCGCGGTCAGAGCCAAGGGAACGTGGGGCTTCCCCGGCGGGATCGGGGAGCTGGTGGCGGCGGCCGCGCACGCGGTGGGCGGGGTGCAACGGCAACGGGTCTTCGGGCTGGCGCCGATGGCAGGTGGCGGCTGGAACGCTGTCGGCGTCGGCATCTTCGACCGGGTGATCGTGGCCGCGGAGGCCCCGTCGGCGGCGCGGCTCCTCCGCGACTGGCCAGACGTCTCGGTGCCGCTGTCGGCGATCGCGACGAGTCCGCTCCTCGCGGTGCATTGGACCGCTCCGGACGCGGCGTTCCCCGCTGGCTTCGGGTATCTCTCCCCCCCCTCGGAGGGGCGCGAGGTGCTGGGCACCCTGTTCACCTCGGACGTCCACCCCGAGCGCGCGCCGGCCGGCGAGCGGTCGTTCTGCACGCTCGTCGGGGGGACGCTGCGCCCCGATCGGGTGGAGATGGACACCCAGGCGGCCGAGGCCTGTCTACGGGCCGAGCATCTCGCGCTCACCGGGCAGCCGGTTCGTCTGTCGCGGGTGCACCTCGTCCGTCACCCGCACGCCGTCGCCCTCCCGGGGCCGGG